>JACQPF010000086.1 GCA_016207625.1 Elusimicrobiota bacterium
TACGACGCCTTCGGAAACCTCGTGGACTATGAAAAAGAAGTGACGGCGAACGGCGCGGTGAAAATCTTTAAACCGGTCCTCACCGAATATGACGACCTCGGCCGCGCCGTGGACTTCCTGGAGTCCGTGAAAGACAAAAACACGGGCGAGACAAGCGTGTCGGGCCTCCTCGGGGCCGAGTACAACGAGTTGGGCCAGCAGGTGACGGGCTCGAGCGTGAACGCGGAAGCGCCCGAAGACATCCTGAAAGACAAAGGCAAGATGGAGACCTTTAAAGAGAAGGTCTTGTCCGGAGCTTTTGAAGAGCAGGTCACATTCAAGGAAACTACGGTTACGGAAGTGGTCAAAGCCGCGACTCGCAGGCAGGGGCTGCGCCGCCGAGCTGCCGAGTTCGTGACGAAGGTGGTGCGTGTGGCGACGGGGACGAAGTCCCCCGGGGAAACGGCGAAGGAGCTGGGCCTGAGCAAGGTGTCCGTCACTAAGACGCTTGAGCCGAACCGCTACGATACGCAGGGTCGGCTCGTTTACAGCAAAACGAAAAACGACGAAGCGGCGTGGAACAAGGACAGGAAAGATACATTCAAATTCGACACAGACAAGGCCAAGGCGGAAGCGAAAAAGAAGGAACTGGAGAAAGCCGGTTACCAGGCGGACGTGACCTACAGAGAAGAGCCGGTCTATGCTGAAATTGAAGACGACATCACCGGTGAAAAGATACAGGTCCAGGTGGGGACCAAGATCGTGGACGTGCTCGTCACGGCCTACAAAGAGTTCGATGAGCGCCACACGGAAACCACCACAGAAACCTTGCTCTTTGACGTTTTGAACCGCCCGGTTCAGCAGATGATGGCGACCCAGGACGGGTCCACGCTCACCCAGGAAGTCCGCACGCTCACCTACAACCCGGCGGGCCAGGCCGAAAAGATCTATCGAAGTGTTACGGAGTCGGGCAAGAATGCCGACGGGACTAAGTATTCCAAGACCTTCTTGCAGGACCAGGCCTTCACCTACAACGCCAAGGGCCAAATTTCAAGTGAGAGCTTCCGGACGTACAACGAATCGGGCCAGGAGACGAAAGAGGCCACGCTCTCCAATTCCGAGATCGCCTATAACGATAAAGGCCAACGGGTAAGCTGGACGGAAACGATTTCGTCGAACGCCTCGACAAGCGTGAGCGAACGAAAGATCGCCAACGTCACCTACGACCTCATGGGCCGCCAGTTGAGCTACGACCAAGATGTCTTTGAAAACGGCAAGCTCCAATACACAGAGCGCGGCGTCACAAACGCCTACGACAATCGCGGCCGGTTGATCCTCACATCGGCCCAGAGGACCTGGGGCACAAGCGCCCAAGGGACGCTCTGGGCGCTCTCCGTCGAGGGGGGAAAGAGCGAAAGCGGAGGCGGAGGCGGCCTCGGGCTTGAGGGCTGGACCTCTGGCAACGTCCAGGTCGTGACCGATTACCAATACGCTAACCCGAACTCCAACGGGATGACGGGCACGACCGTCCGGGCCACGGGCACGGGCACAAACGCGGACGGGGCGGTGCAGGCCCAGGGCATCAATTACACCGACACGCGGACCGACTTCCAATTCAACTCCTACGGCCAGACAGTCAGTTATCGGCAGAGCACCACCCAAGTCATGCGCTATTCGAGGACAGAGTCGCGAAAGAACAAATCCGGCATGGGCAAGAAAAGCAAAACCAAAGAGATCGTGGGCCTGAACACCGTGGACACAATCGTGTCCGGAATCGAATTCGACAGCCTCGGGCGGCAGGTCTTCTCCCGGACGTCCAGCTTCAGCCACGGGGCGCGCACCTTCACCAACTCCTGGTCGAGGACCCGTACCTTTGACGAGCAAGGCCGCGCCAAGGATGTGGAGACCTGGAGCGAAACCAAGACCGTCACGGGCCAGAAGAGCGCCATGATCAGCGGTAAGCACGTCAGTGAAACAAGAGCCTACCGGGCGGACGGCACGCTGGACGAAGCCCGGACGCGGAGAAACGAGCTCGGCAGCTGGAGCAAGAGCTACGACCGCTCGAGCTTCACAAAAACAATGCAAGCGGCCAGCATCGTTGTGGCGGTCGCGATCGCGGTTCTGACCGCCGGGGCCGGAAGTGCGCTGATTGCCATGGCCTGGGCCGCGGCGGGGGCGGCTTTCCAAATGGCCCAGTCCGGCATCAGCCTGCACGATCTTGGGGTGGGAGGCCGGGACCGCGCCGGAGCGAAACAAAGGGCCATGGGTTTCTGGACAAGCGTGGCTTCAGTGGCGACAGCGGGTCTAGCCCAGACAAGCTTCTTAAAGAGCGCCAAAGATTTGACCGGTACAGCCAAGATGCTGACGATGGTGGGGAACGCAGCCAAAATGGCGGCGGTGAACGCCGGTCTCCAAATGGGCGTGGCGAAACTGTCCGGGGCCGATAACCGAACCGTGTATCAGGTGGGAACCTTGGCCGCCGCGAGCGGGGCACTGCAAGGTTTGGCGTTTGGCGGAGTTGAGAAAGCCGGCACGCTTGTGAAAGTCATGGCCGGGACAGGCGAAGCGGTGAGCCGGGTCGGGAGCACCTACGGGAACGAGAAACAGCGTTCGACCTGGGTAATCCTGGGAAGCGCCATCAGTTCGAGCGGCGGGGGCATTGCGAGCGCGGGCCAGGCGACGGCGAGCGCGGCGAAACAATTGGGGCTGATATATTACGAGAAATCGCGCCAAAAGGACGGCGTGGGGAACGAGGACGAGGCTATCCGGCGAAGCCTTCTAACGAGCCAGACGTCGGGCTTGATCGGCAGCGCAGCGGGATATTTGATGAGCCTGAAACCAGTAAAAACGGCTTTGGCGGCAGTGGGTCTGGCGGCCAAATCAGGTTTGAGCAAACTCGCCGATTATAAGAAAGCGCGGAAAGAAGGCCTGACCGTTACGCAGTATCAAGCCCGGGAGAGAATCCAGAATGCGATCGCGCTGGATTTCGCAAAGAAAAAACTGGGCGGCTTGATGCCGGGGTTTGGGCCGAGAGAACCGAAAGGCAAAGCCCCGTCCGCAACCGGCGGCATTCTCCCGGGTGAAACAGAGCCAGTCTCCCGAGAGGTCAAGAAGCCGGCGGAAGTTAAGCGACAGGAACGAGCCGGTGAACCCTCATTGTCGACGAAAGAACCGGCCCAAAGGCGAGTTCAGCCCGCTGAAACGCAAACTCGACAAGAGAAGGGTTTGCCCTCCGGGGGAGAATCGAAGAAACCCATCCCCGGCCTTGGGACCGAGCTTCAGAAGCAACTGCGAGAGCAGACGCCGGCCATTCTGCCTCTGCCGGGGTTACGACTTCTTCCGGGGATGTTTAAAGCGGACAGCAAACTCGGATTAGAGGCGGAAAGCCCCTTGTATGCGAGCGCGGCGGTATCACCAATTTATCAGGAGGTTTTCGGTGCATATGACGCCGTGACTTTCATAAGTAACCCCGTGAACATGACGGAAGTCGTTGTCGCGCGAGTGATGGACGCCGGATTCGCGGCGGTGGACAATATACGAGCGGCGATGGGCGGGGCGGAGCCTTCAGAGGCCTGGGGCGCGGCGTTTTCCTCATTGAGCAAGACGGATGAGGCGGGAATCTACCGGGTGGAGAACGGGAAGACGTTTAAAGACGATTCCGGAAAGATCTGGGAAGGCGGCAGCCAATTCGTTTTGACGGAACGCGGCCTGCAAGTGGCGATGGGGGTCACTTTCGAAGCCAATTATCAGGGATTGAGAAAGGCCGACGGGGGCCTTGTGCCCGTCATTTACCAGTTGGGGAAAGACAACAGGTTGTCGGTCGTGGGTGTGGATTTTGAACGAATGGAGACCGGCACGCATCTTGTCGTGAATGGCCTGACGGTTTTGGGCGCCGAATTTTCCGTGAAGAGCGGCGGGTTTACGATCGGCGAAAAAGGGGAGATCTCCAGCTTTGATACCTTGACTGCATACAAGGAAGGCAAAGAGGGCTGGAAGATGGCTTTGGCGATGGGTGAAAACCGCCAGGGCCAGACCTGGGACATCACAATGGACGGCGACGGGTTCAGCGTGGTGAACCCGTCCTATGCTTTGGATAAAGAGACGCGGGTCAAAATCAACGCCACATTTAAAGGGTCCTTTGTGGACGGCGCGGCGATGTTTGAAGGAGGGCGGATAGAACCGACGGCTTTGTCCTTTGAAGGGAACGGAGAGCGGGCCAAGGGGATTTCGGATGACCTTGGCGGCCATGCAGTAATGGGCGAAGACGGGGTCCTCGTTTTCAACAAAGTGAAGTTTGACGGCAACGCCAGGGTGGACTGGCCGATGGGAGCGACGGGAAAAACTGAAAGCGTCGGTTCCGGGGCGGAGGGAAAAACCCCCGGGAAATTGGAGGCCATCCACAATACGATTACCGTGACGGGATATGACGCCGCCACAAACAAGGCGATGATTAAGGGCGTCTTTATGATGAAAACGGACGCCGAGCGCGGGGACATGAAAGTTGGGTTCGGGATAGGGACGTCTTTTGATATTGCCGAAGGAGTCGGGCTTAAGGCGCAGGGGATGACGCTGCATCAGAACGGCAGCCATAACTTGACGATGATCACCGACAAGGGCTTGGTGATAGGGGAAGGCGTATCCGGGAAAGTGGATGGGTCATCGGATGAGCTGATTTTCGGAAAGAACGGCGAGGCGGAAGTCCGCGTGACGCGCGTGCGGGAGGGAGACCGCATTGTGCGGCGGGCCTATATGGCGGGGAGCGGGGCGGCGGTTTCCTGCAAAATGGACAGCGCGACGGGCAAACTGCAGATTGATGCCGTGGGAGGGCGAACCCTCTCGCTGGAAATTCCCGACTACCAAAAAACCGACCAAACAAGCCGATGGCATGGGCTGTTGACGGCAAAAGACATGCAATGGGGCGCGGTGAAGGAGAGTAAGGCCAGCCGATGGATAGGGGCTTTCTCGGTTTCAAAGATCGTGAAGAGCGCGACGAACGTGGATGCGGAGAAGTTTTCATTGGCGGCCGTTACGGGGAAAATCTTCAGAGTCGATCTGAAGAAGGCGACCCCGGCCGGCGTTATGAAAGCTCTGCAGCCAAGCGGTGAGGATATCGTGGCGGTGAAAGGATTGGCATTGCGGGTGGGAGCGGTGACTCTACGCACGGGAGCGAAGCTGACCGCAGCTACGGATGCATTGGTGATGACTCGCCTGTTGAACAGCGACAATAAGGCGGCGCAAAACCTGGTGCAGAACGCCGTCAAACGGCAGGAATTCTATGAGGGAATCGGAGCTTTTTCAGACCGGGTCATCGCCAAATCCCAGGAATTGAATTCCGAGACGACTCGCGCGCTTGTTTGGAAGGGAAGCGAGAATGGATCCTGGGATGATGTGGAGTTGAAGGCAAGCAAAGCGGGGTTGGCGAACCTGCTGGGAATGTTTGTGACTCTGGGCGGGGACCAGACGGAGGAAGCCCTGCAAACCGAGCATGGGAAGGGGCTAAAGGGAGTAGGAGGGTTTGTCCAGAACCAATTGGGCGGGCTCATGATGATGGTGCGGCCGGACCTGGCCTATGCGGACCGGGCAAGGGATTTGGGTGGGGAAGGCGGGAAATTTGCGGCAGGCGCGCGGCGAGTAGCGCTGGCGGAAACAGGCGTGAACGTGGCCGGGACCGCCTTCGTCGTGGCGGGGATAGGGATTTCCGTCGGTGTGAAGGGACGGGCGGCGTGGATTGAAAGCCGGAAGGCGACCGTGGACGGTTTCGTGAGGATGGGCCGGGCGGAACGGGCGATGAATGGCGCGTTTGCGGCCGCGAAGGACTTGGCGATCCAAGGTGTGGACAACGCTCTGCCGGGGCTGCATGTGCAAGCCTGGGGACAGAAGCTGGAAATGCGAGCGTTGGAATCCCATTTCGCGACAAATAACGCGGCGGCCAAAACCCTGGGACTGGAGGGCGCGAAGGGGTTTGAGGTTATCGGTGTGCGAGGGGACAAAGTGGTGGTGAACGTGAACGGGGAAGGGGTTCGTTCTCCCACGTTCCAGGAAGCAATCGCCCACATCAACGAGCGGGCCCTCCAACAAGGCTTGACCGTGGATTTGGGAGTGATGGACCCGGTAACGTTCAGGGAATTGCAAAATCAGGGATGGTTCCTCAATAACCAAAGCGAACGCGGATATAAGAATGTGGTGATGCATACGGAGAAATTGAAGACGGCCGCCGAAAAGATGAAGGTTTTTGCTGAGACGAAGATTAAGGAAAAAGAGAGTCTGTCGGCGCAAAAAGAGAATTCGCTGAAGAAGAACAATGATACGATAGAAATGAACGAGAGACAGATGGCCTCGATGGACAAGAACAAGGCGTCCCTTCAGGACCTGTCAAACAATTTCAAAGAGCAAATAAAGGCTGGGAAGGGGGATTGGCGTGGGTATATTAAGTCGGCTGAAAAATTGGCTCCAGGGTGGAAGCCCGGACCAGAACTTGTTGACCAGTTCCGCAGGGCGGAAGAAGGCGTTAAAGGAAATCGCCAAGGCCCGGGGGAACCTGGCGGAAGCCAAGCAGTCAGTGGAGGAATCAAAGGATATATTCAAAAACTTGGAGGAGGGATACGCGCAGGACTTGAAAGAGTTGGACTCAAGTCTAAATCAGTTGCGGGATCAAAACCAGCAATTGGAGAAGTTGAAGCAAGGTTACAAAGAACTATCGCAGCAAGCAGACTCGAGAGCGCAGCAAGCAGACTCGAGAGCGCAGCAAGCAGACTCGAGAGCGCAGCAAGCGACTTTGTTACTAATAAGATATCAGAACTTGCAACAAAAAATGACGTCCTTGTCAAGGTCGGAGAAGGACTACGACAAGAAATATCAGCAGCTCACGCAGGAGCGAAAAGCTATCGAAGACGAGCTGACGCTTTTGGAAAAGGAATCGCCCAATACGACGGAGCACTGAAAGACCTCGCGGAGCGGATCAAATACCTGCAAAAAGATACTGTCCTCCAGCAAAAGCTGAAGCGGGCGGTCACATTCACGTCGCAGATGAACTTGGGTGAGGTCAAAATGGGGCGCATGGTGCGCAATTGGAAACCCAATGCCGACGGTGGCTTGAACCCGGCTTATGCTCCGGTGCCATTCAACGCCAACGCGCCCAAGGCGGGGGCGTTTTTCGCCAACTTGATGGAAGGCCGCGGCTCGCCGCTCTTGAGCGATCTTGCCCGCCGGGCGGGCGACGGTGACGGCCTGATTCGGATGATATCGGTTCGCGGTTCGGAAAGCGCGGCGGTGTCTTTTGCAAACAGCGCGACACCCGACCGGCCCAGCGGCGTTTTGACGGAACACTTAAAGGGCGATGATGTCAATCGATACGGCCAGGGAGCGTATTTGACATTGGAGCCAAGGACGGGTGTCCGTGAATTGGCGAACAAGGGTGTCGACGGAAGTTATTACAACGCATATGGCGTGGATATTAAAGCGCTGAAAGCGCTGGACCTGACAGACAAGGCCACGTTTGCGGAATGGGAATCCATCCTCGGGGACAATTATCAAGACACGGCGAAGGTTGCGCACCGAGCGCGCATGATGGGATATAATTCGATAATATCTGAAAGCGTGCGCGACCCCGGCCATGTGAATTTGACGGTGATCGGGGATTTCGACAAAGTCATGAAGGTCTCTCCTAACGTGGAAATGGTTCCCTCCGACGCCAAGGTGGGCGTGGAAGTCAAAACGGGCGGCAACGTCAATGAAGTCGGCCCGCCCGCGGCGAGATCGTTTTGGGAAAAATTGCTTGAGCCCGTTCAAAATGAATCCGGGCACCTGCTTATCCCCGACGGAAGAACCCTCAATCCCCGCGCGGCGGAGTTGATCAGGAAATACCACCCCGGCGAACCGATCGATTCGATTTTTGGCGGGAAGATGTTCACCGATGACATACTGAAGACCACCGCCCGTGAAATCCGGCAAGACGGATACACCCCCGGGGGTGCCTTCCATGAGCGGCATACAGGAAAGGACTTGGGGCCGAAGGTGGCCAACGAGCAGGCCGCCGCGATCCTCGAAACCGCGATGGCGAGCCCCGAACGCCGGAACGTGGTGATTGCGGACCGGGGATTCGGTTCCCAGTTGCGCATTGAGGACCCCATCTCCGGCAACGTGATTATTTTCCGGGGCACGGAACTGGTAGGTTTTGCGGATTACGAGCTGCCCCTGTGGCAGACGAGGGGCCGGGACGTGGCCGGGCCGCGGACGATGGCTCCCGAAACATCGGGCGTGAGCACCAACGGGCCGCCGGGCGTGGTGGCGCGGATCTCAGAGGCGACCTTCTCCTACAACAGCTCGAGCGCGATCAA
>JACQPF010000078.1 GCA_016207625.1 Elusimicrobiota bacterium
ACAAATCGGCGTAGGTGAGGGGCCGGTAATAGTTTATCAATGTGAGATATGCAATACGTATTGGGTTGAAACTCTCAGATTTTCAAAGCCGGTATCAACAAGCGAAGCAGCTGAAATGTTAAGAAAAAAATAAGTGAGATTGACCCGTTACGGTGCCTTACGGAACCGGAGTTGACAGATTAGCACTTGAGGGGCTTGTAGTGACGATTTGTTGGAAAGAACCCATTTTTCAAACAACACGATAACAAGCTGAACTAATTCAACACTGGATCGACAACAAATGAGAAAGCCGTATCACAACATGATAACGCAGCACCCAACGGCAGGACGTAAGCTGGCGGCTGTGGTCACGGGGTTCTTGGTGACCTTGGCGGCGGTGCTTTCGCCTGTGCGGGCGGCGGAGGGGCGGTTTCTGGGGAGGGAGGAGATTACCCTCTACAGCATGGGACTGAAAGTTGAGCCCGCCCAGCAGACGGTGCCCAAGGACATTGCCACCGTGGTGAGCGCTTATTTGCGCACGCCGACGTTGCCGCAGAATTTGCCGCCCATTTCGCCGGATGCCGTCGTGCGCGCCACCTTGCGGGGGCCCAGCTTCAATGAACCCGTTGAGCTTTCGGCGCGGCCCAACACTCCTTTTAACATCCCGCCGCTCGCGGTGCCGGGTCTGCACACACTGGAGAACGTGCGGCTGGTGGTGCCCTCCAAAACGCCGGATGCGCAGGGGAACTATCCTGAAGAGGTGCTTCTGCGCGGCTCGCCGGAAAGCACCACCATTGACGTTATTGAGAAGCTCCTCATTACCCAGGTGACGGCGCGGCCCCTTTCGGCGGAGGAGATCCGGGAAAAGGGCATCGTGTTCGACCGAACCAACTTCCAGGCGTTCAACTTCTCGGCGGCCTTCGCCATTCAGGACAAGAAGGTGGACGTCAGCTTCCCCGTGGTTCTTCCGATTTTAAACAACGAAGTTCTGGACGAGAATGCCACCGGCGTCGGTATTCCTTCTATTGAACCGCCCATGCTGTCCAGTGTGCAGACCCTCATTCAGGACACATTGAAGATCCAAACCCAAATACCGAACCTGAGCGTGACGGGCTTCGTCATGGAAGCTCCCTTGCTTGAGGACAAAGATTTCGACCTGCCGCCCATACCCGGCGTAGTGGTGATTCCGGGGGACATCGGCTTCCTTAACCAATTCTTCAGCGTGATGTTGATGGTGGGGAACGTGGCACCAACTGGCTCCAGCCTTGTGGTGAACGACCTGCATGCGGACATTGTTCTGCCGCCCGGGCAGGACGGCGTGGTGGGGTCTGTGGATGACCCCCTGCGCATGGCCCGCACCGCCTTGGGCGAGGTGCCGCGCAACCAGCCGGTGATCCAGCCCGGTCCCGACGGCAAGCTGGGCACGGCGGATGACAACCCGGCCCTTGGCCCCGGGGAAAGCGGAAACGCGGAATACCTGGTGGAAGGCCGCCGTGAGGGAGGATGTCTGAAAGAAAAACCTGACACAAGGCGGAATAGCATCTACCGAAGATGTTATAGGAAAGTAGAGAAAGACATCTTATTATCTTAAGACCGTCCCTTACTTCCTTACTTTTTGAAATAACCCGCCAATTTGTCCGAAAAAATGATAAAATCACTCCTTAGGTAAAACCTCAAACACGATCCGTGACAACAGGCATCCATCGGCGATGGGCCGATGGAAGAGAGCGTTTTTTTGCGTGGAGATAGACATGGAAATGACCGGAGCTCAAATTGTTGTGGAATGCTTGAAACGGGAAAACGTCAAGCAGGTTTTTGGCATCCCCGGCGGCTGCTTGCTGCCCATTTTCGACGCTTTTTATGATTCGTCCGTCCGGGTCATCCTGACCCGCCATGAGCAGGGAGCGGCGCATATGGCGGACGCCTTCTCCCGGGCTTCGGGCCAGGTGGGCGTGTGCCTGGCCACGTCCGGCCCCGGCGCCACCAACCTCGTGACGGGCCTGGCCACCGCTTACATGGATTCGATCCCCGTCGTGGCCATCACCGGCCAGGTCCGGACGGACGTGATCGGCTCGGACGCTTTTCAAGAGGCGGACGCCACCGGCTGCACCCGGTCGGTCACGAAGCACAACTATTTGGTGAAAGACGTGCGGGACCTCGTCCGCGTGATCCGCGAGGCGTTCTACATCGCCCGCTCGGGCCGCCCCGGCCCCGTGCATATCGACATCCCGGTCGACGTTCAAAAAACGAAGGCCGAATTCCAATGGGTTGAAGACGTGAAGATCCGCTCCTACCGGCCCATCGGGGCGGCGCCCAAGGAGCAGGTCCAAAAAGCGGCGGAGCTCTTTCAGAAAGCGAAGAAGCCTCTCCTGTACGCGGGAGGCGGCGTGATCCTCTCCGGCGCGGCGGAGCTCCTCAAGGAGCTGGCCGAGAAGACCGGGACTCCCGTGGCCTCCACGCTGATGGCCAACGGGGCCTTCCCGTTCGACCACCCGCTCTATGCCGGCCCCTTGGGGATGCACGGCAAATACGCCAGCAACATGGCGATACAGAAGTGCGACCTCCTCATTTCCTGCGGGGCGCGTTTCGACGATCGCGTGACGGGCAACCTCTCCACTTTTTCGCCGAACTCCAAGAAGATCCATTTCGATATCGACCCGGCTTGCATCGATAAGAACGTGACGGTGGACGCGCCGGTGATCGGGGACTTGAAGATGGCCCTCGCGGAGTTCATCAAGATCCTGCCGAAAAACTCCCACCCCGAATGGTTGAAAGAGCTGGATGAGTGGGAGCGGAAACACCCTTTAAGCTACAAGCTCGATGAGGGTTCCTTCGTCAAGCCGCAGTTCGTCATCCAGAAACTGCACGAGATCACCAAGGGCGACGCGGTGGTGGCCACGGGCGTGGGCCAGCACCAGATGTGGGCCATGCAATGGTACCCCTGCCGGTCGCCCCGGCAATTCATCACTTCGGGAGGCCTGGGGACCATGGGGTTCGGTTTCCCGGCGGCGCTGGGGGCCAAGCTCGCCCGGCCGGACAAGACCGTGGTGTGCATCGACGGCGACGGTTCCCTTCAGATGACCATGACGGAAATGGCCACGGCCATGCTTGAGAAAATCAACGTGGTCGTCATCGTCATCAACAATTATTACCTGGGCATGGTGCGCCAGTGGCAGGAGCTGTTCTACAAAGAGCGGTACTCGGGCACGGCGCTCACCGCGGCCAGCGGCAAGGCGGCCAAAGACCAGGAGGCGGACCCGGCCAAGCTCGCCTACACCCCCGATTTCGTGAAGTGGGCCGAAGCCTACGGGGCCAAAGGCCTGCGGATCACGAAGAACGATCAAGTGGAGAGCGCGTTGCGGGAAGCGCTCAAGAGCCCGGTGCCGGTGCTTTTGGAAGTGATCGTCCATCCGGAAGAAAAGGTGTTCCCCATGATCCCCGCGGGGGCCGGAGTGGACGACATCATCGTGGATATGGCCTAGGAGTCTGACATGAGCGACGGAAACGGCAAAGATCAGCGGCATACGCTTTCGTGTTTGGTGGAGAACAAGGCGGGCGTTTTGGCCCGCATCTCGAGCCTCTTTTCGGCGCGCGGTTTCAACATCGATTCTCTGGCCGTGGGCATTACGGGAGACCCTTCCATTTCGCGCATGACCATCGTCGTGCGCGGGGATGAGAAGGTCTTGGACCAGGTGAGCAAACAGCTCGATAAGCTCATCGACGTGATCAAGGTGTCGGACTATTTGACCACGCCGCACATCGAGCGCGATTTGGCCCTCATCAAGGTGCGGGCCGACAAAAAGAACCGGTCCGAGCTCATGCAGATCTGCGACATCTTCCGCACGAAGATCATCGATGTGTCTCATGACACGATGGTCATCGAGGCGACGGGAGACGAGGAGAAAATCGCCGCGTTTTTGGAGATGGTGGAGCCCTTCGGGGTTTTGGAAATGAGCCGCACCGGGGTGGTGGCCATCGCCCGGGGCGCGAAGATCCTCACGGCTGAATAAGGAGTTTCTCATGAAAACGAATTCGAAGAACGCCAAAACGTCCGCTTATCAACTCAAAGCCAAGATTTATTACGACAAAGACGCCGACCT
>JACQPF010000093.1 GCA_016207625.1 Elusimicrobiota bacterium
CCCCTGGGGCAAGCTCAGCAAGAGCCATTTCAAGGAGTTGGCCCAAAAGGAATTCGACGACCCGGTGCATGAGCTCTGGCGGATCATCGTCTTGAAGCGGAACAGCATCGGCGGCGGGCTGAACTTTGCGGAGAAGAGCCACTACCGCAACGAGCCCATCCCGGATTTCAGGGACCGGGCCCTGAAACGCCTGCGGCGCGCGAACGAGCGCCTGAAGAACGTCAAGGTCCACCAGGCGGATTTCGAGAAGACCATCAAGGATTGGGACGGCCCGGACACCGTGTTCCTGATCGACCCGCCCTATTTCGAGCGGGACGAATACTACAACCTGGGCTTTTCCCTGGCCGACATCAAGCGGCTCTGCAAGGCGCTCAAGTCCATCAAGGGCAAGTTCATTCTGCTCCACACCAAGTCCCAGGGGTTCGACCTGGCGCGGGAGTTGTCGGATTTCCATTGCCACAGCTTCCGATGGGAATCGCCCATCCAGCACATGAGCCGGGAGGGCGGGCTGGAAGTGGAGAAGCGCCGGCTCTTGGTCATCTGGAACTTCGGCTCTCCCGCGCTGGTGAAAGAGACCCTGCCGGCGGAACCCTCTCCCGGCGAAGACGCTGTTTCCCCGGAGGTCAGCGTGGCGAAAAGGAACGAGATCGCCTTGGAGGACCTGGACTGGCAGGACGAGGAGCCCGTGGAGTTTGAAAAACTCCGGGGAGCCTTCAAGAGCCCGGGAGGCAAGTATCACCTTTTCAAAAAGATCCTCGCGCACGTCCCGGAGCATGAGGTTTATGTCGAACCTTTTTGCGGCGGGGCCCAGGTGTTTTTCCACAAGGTCCGCTCGGCGGAGGAAGTCATCAGCGACATCGACAACGACCTCATCTTCTCCTATCGCTTCATCAAGTCCATGACGCCGCAGGACCTGGAATGGCTGAAGCAGCAGGCGTGGGTGATCGCCAAAAGACAGGCGAAGCGGCTTTTCAAGCGGCGGCCCGCCAGCCGGCGCCAGAGGTTTTATCGTTTCGCGTACCTCAACAAGGCGACCTACCTCGGCAAGGCCCATGTCTGGTCCACGCCGAGGACCGTGGGGCCGAGCGGTGCGGGCGCGCGGATCGGGCTGGTGGAGCGCCTTTCCGAAATCCAGGAGCGCTTGAAGGGCGTGAGGATCCACTGCTGGGATTGGAAGGAGACCATCGCGCGGTACGACTCCCCGGACACCTTTTTCTATTTGGACCCTCCGTACGCGATCCACTGGCCCAAGGAGGACGGACATTTGGAGGGAAAGTTCTTCGACGAGCGGGAAATGGTGCCCGCGCTCAAGCGGATCCGGGGGAAATTCATCCTGAGCTACGAGATGGAAAAGGCCCGGCTCTTCAAGGGCTTCAAGATCCACCGGGTGAAGACCCTCTGGACCCTGGCGCGCCACGAGGGCACCCGGTCCAAGTACGAGCTGCTCGTCTCAAATTTCCCGCTCAAGCCCGTGGACCTGTATCTCGAAAAAGACGGGCGGGCCCGTGAGAAAGAAGCCGGCGCATCGGACTTGCCGACGGAAAAAGCTGTAAATCCTTAAACGTTTTATTCTTAATGGACAGGGAAAGAGGCCGGGAGTAGAGTAATGACAAATGGAGCGAGAGCCATGATGCCAGGAACCGAAAAAAAGGCTGGGAACGAAAACCGATCTCCCATCCCACGCGATAATCACGAGAGGTTCATTGCGCGGCTGGAGGCGGACCGGTATTACGGCGTCGTGGAAACTCATTTTGAGGCCGGCCGGATCGTCCGGACCAAGACCCACACCACGCTGTTGCTGGATGACGTCAACCGGGTGTTGGGGCAGTAAGCGAGGGCCCGTCGGATCAGGCAAGGCACGGCCTGGCTTGGCAAGGCGAAGCGAGGCATGGCGAGGCAAGGCGAGGCAAGGCACCGCATGGCATGGCCGGTGTTGGGCGCACGCCCAAGATCGAATGTAGAGCCGGATAGCCGATAGACGAGCGCGGTCAGGCAAAACTGAGGCGCTGTTTCCGCAAAAACGGGAATGGCGCTTTTTTCTTTTCAGGGAGGAACGGATGGACACGGCGGTTCTCGAGAAGATCCCTTTCAATTTTCCACTCGACATTTTCAAGCAGGTCGAGGTGGAGGGCGAGTTCCACGTCCGGGGCTACGCCAGCACCTCCGACCTGGACGCCCAGAACGACCTGATCCTGCCGGAGGCCCTTCAGGAGGCCTCCGAGGATCTGATGCGAAACAGCACGGTCTTGCTCAACCACCAACTGGACCGCGCCATCGGCCGCGTGACCGAGGCCCAGTGGGACGGTCACGGCCTTCTGATCGACGTGCTCATCAGCAAGACCGAACCCGAGGTGATCGAAAAGGTCCGCGAAGGCATCCTGAACAAATTTTCCATCCGCGGCCAAATCCTCGAGAAGGAAAAGAAGTACGTGCCGAAGCTGGACCGCATGGTCAACGTCATCCGGCGCTTGAGCCTGGTCGAGGTGAGCCTGGTCAGCGTGCCAGCGAACCCGGAGGCCCGTGCCATCGGCTGGTACATCAAGAAAGCCTTGGAGCAGACCCCGGAGAAGCAAGGAGGAGAGTCTATGTCGCAAGAGCAAGTCGTCAAAGAGGAAGCGCCCCCGGCCAACCCGCCCGCGCCGGAAGCGCCCAAGCCGGCCGAGACGCCGGCGCCGGAGGCGAAAGCCCCGGAGGTCCCGCCGGCCCCGGAAACGGCCAAAGAGGCGGAAGTCGCGCCTCCCCCTGCGCCTCCGGCTCCCGCTGCGGCGACCTCCGCCGCGCCGGAAACCCCGGCCGCGCCCCCGGCGCCCCAGGAGGAGGTCCAGAAGAATCTGGTGAACATGCTGCGGGCCCAACTGGAGCCCGTGTTTATGGTCCTGGAAAAGATCATGGCGTTGGGCGGTCCGGCGACGCTTTTGGCCCAGCAGGCCAAGGCGATGCTCAAGGCCATGGTGGGCGACACTTATCCCTTTCCCGCGGCGGCCGATGCGGGCAAGACGATGGAGCCGGAACAGGTGGAACAGAGGATCGCGGCCGAGGTGAAAAAGCAAGTGGAGGCCGAAGTGAAGAAGCAGGTGGAAGCCCTGCTCAAGGAAGCCCCGGTCGCCCGGAAAGGGCTTGTGCCGGATGAGCCGAAGCCGGAAGGCGAGGACGCCTTGAAGGCGTTCCAGAAACTGCCGCCCGAAGGAAAGCTGAAGGTGGCCCTGGCCTTGCAGCAGTAAAAGGATTCGCCGGCAGTCAAAGATTCCCGAGAGGAAAATACACAGATGCGCTGTCGATCCGCGTTGAGGCGCTCCGAAATGTTCAAGGAGGAGCGTCACAATGAACGACTTGGAGCAATTGAAAAAGGCCCTCAACATGGCCAACGCAGGCAGCGCCCTGCAGCAGCCGCTGGTCGATCAGGTCCTTCAGGAGCTGATCGAGGTCAACAACCCCATCCGCCAGAACCTGCCCAGGAAGCCCGGTGCCGGTTCGGCCTGGATCCTCAACCAAAGGACGGTGCGCGGCAGCGCGGCCTTTGTGGACGACACCGAGGAGCCGTCCGACAGCAACTCGACCTACGTCCCCAAGCAGTTCCCGTATAAGAGCATCCTTCAGCGCGGGAAAGTCACCCGCAAGCTGCAGGCGGTCGGCAAGTCCCTGCTCGACATCGAGGCCGAAGAGGTGGAGAGCGCCCTCCAGGCCGTGCGGGACGCTGAAGAGGACGCTCTGATCAACGGGAATTCCGCTGTCAACACGAAGCAGTTCGACGGGTTGAGAAAGCTCGTTCCGGCCGGCCAGGTGATCGTGGCCGGGGCCAACGGCGCGCCGCTCTCCCTGGAGCTCATGGACGCCCTGGTGGACCTGAACCGGGGCAACCCCACCATGCTCCTCATGAGCAAGAAGGCGAACCGGAAGCTGAACGCCCTGCTCCAGGC
>JACQPF010000080.1 GCA_016207625.1 Elusimicrobiota bacterium
AGGGCGTGCTGGGCGAGGCGTTGGGCATTGTGATCGAAACGCTGGACGACCTGCTCAAGGCCCTGGACGGCAGCACCATCGAATTCAAGGACAAGGAGGGCAAGTTGATCGGCTCGATCTCATTTAACGATGGGGTCATGACCATAAAAGACAAAGACGGCAAGGTCGTCAAAGAAGTCAAAATCGAAGACATCGATTGGGATGAGGGCATGCTCTATTTCAGCATGAACGAAAAGGGCGAGATGTCTTTCGCGATCTCCGCCCCGATGTATGTGGACGGGAAGGAGGTGGGCACCTTCGATATCGTCTTCGACAAGGAAAAAGGCGGCCTGTCGGTTACGGTGACCTTCGTCGGGCCCTTCGCCTTCGAGTTGTTCAAGGCCATCACGGGAGCAAAGACGAACGAAGAAGTCTTGGAGCTTCTCGACGGCGTGAGGATGGAGTTCAAGGACGCCCAAGGCGTGCTGATCGGCGGGCTTCTGTTCAATATGGGGCCCAACGGCGTCATGGAGATCCACAAACTGGTGGCCACAAAAAACCCGCAGACGGGCGAAACGGTGTTGGTGGATGGCGGGGTCATCGGCACCTTCGGCGCGGGCCAAATGGACATCTGGAGCGCCCGACTCACCTTCGGCAAGGATTCTTCGGGCAATTCAATGATGTCCTTCAGCGTCAACATCGTCAGCGGAGGGGACGTGATCGCCCAATTGGTGATCAACGTCTCCACCAATCGGGAAAACAAACAGGTGACCACGGCCATGGCCAACCTGTTCGGACAATTCGCCTTGGACATCCTCATGAAGATGTTGGGTGTAAAAACCGTGGAAGCCTTGCTGAAACGGCTGGACAAAGTGCGGGTGGAGGTGGGGGAAGGGGAGGACAAGACCGGTTACGAGTTCAAGGTGGACGGGAAACAAGTCATGATTTTGGATTTGGACGGGAACGTCATCGGCAGCTTCAACGCCGATCAAATGGATTGGGAATCCGCCGTACTGACCATCGGCAACACGTCGGACGGCACGACCACGGTTTCTTTCTCCGTTGACATAAAGTTGGGGGACGAGGTCATCGGGACTTTCGGTGTCAGCCTCTCCAAGGGAGCGGACGGCGTTGAGCGGCTCAGCACCCTGGTCAGTTTCAAGGGGGAGCGGGGTTTGGAGATGCTGATGCGGGCCTTGGGGATCGATCCCAATGACGAAAACGCCAAAGAACAACTCTACCAAAAGTTGGACGGCAGCAAGATGGTCATTTCGGAAAACGGCGTGGAAACCGGCGGATTCATGATGGACTATGACGAGGCCACCGGGGAGATCAAGATCTTTTCCCTGGTGAAAGACGAAAAAGGCGAATGGGTTCAAGGGGAATTGCTGGACTCAATGAACGTGGCCGACATCGACTGGTCCACCGCGTTTGTGACGTTTGGCTCTGACGGCAAAGGTGGGGCGATCCTGAATTTCTCGGTGTCCTTCCGGAAGGATGGGAAGGTCTACGGTTCCCTAAATGTGGGTTTGAGCGAAGATAAAGACGGCAAAAAGCAGTTCAGTTACACAGCCATCCTGTCGGGGCTCCGGGGGCGTGACCTGCTCATGAAAATTTTGGGAATCGATGCCACAGCGGCCGACGCTGTGCAGCAACTCTGGGAGCGCCTCGACGGGGCTGAACTGGTGGCCTACGATGATAACGGCGAAGTGATCGGGGGCTATAAGCTGAAGGTGGATGACGACGGCACGGTGCATATCATCCGGCTCGTGGCCGATCCGTCGGATGCCAAGAAGTGGGTGGAGGCGGAGGAGATCGGCTCCTTTAACCTCAACAACGTGGACTGGTCGACAGGTTCCCTCGTCCTCGGCCAGAACGGCAAAGGTGAAGCCCAGTTGGGTTTCTCCGTGGATATCCGCGACAAGGACGGCAAAACCATCGGCTCCTTCAGCGTCAGCCTTGGGGAGAGGAAAGAAGGGGAGGGGCAGGCCCTGAATTTCTTTGTGACCCTGGAAGGGGAGATGGCGAAGGATATCCTCATGAAAATGCTGGGCGCTAAAAGCATGGAAGAGCTCTGGGAAAAACTGAACGGCGCCAAGCTGATCGCCATGGACGAGAAAGGGAACGTCATCGGCGGCTTCATGTTCGAGGTGTCCGCGGACGGCACGGTCAAAGTCTTTTCCATCGTTGCGAACCCGGATAAAAACGCCGAACAAAAATGGGTCAAAGGCGAGGAGATTGCTTCCTTCGGCATCAACGACGTGGATTGGTCCACCTCGTCCCTCACCATGGGCCGCTCAACGGACGGCAAGGGCGTCCTCTTTTTCTCGGCCCAGATCAAGAAAAACGGCCGCGTCATCGGCACTTTCAATCTCAATGCCAGCCTCGGCAAAGACGGCAAAACCATGTCCCTCAACATGATGGTCACCTTCACCGGCAAATTCGCTTTGGACCTCCTGATGAAGATTTTAGGTGTGACCACTGTTGAACAGCTTATGAATAAGCTGAACGGAACGAAGTTGGTGGCCACGAAAGCGAACGGCGACGTGGTCGGCGGCTTCATGTTCGAGATGGACGAAAACGGCGTCATCCATGTGTATGAATTGAAACCAGACCCCAGCGATTCCAAGGACGCCGTCAAGGGCGACCTCATCGCGACGTTTTCCGCAAGCGATGTGGATTGGACCACCTCGGTCCTTTCCCTGGGCGTCTCGCTGAGGAACGGGCAAACCCAGACGGGCGACACCCAAATGTCCTTCTCCGCGGACATACGGCGAGGCGGACAGAAAATCGGCACCTTCAACATCAACCTCTCCTACGGGGCGGACAACGCGCAGCGGCTCAGTTTCCTCGTCGTTTTCACGGGCAAGTTCGCAGTTGACCTCTTGATGAAGATCGTGGGCGCCCGCAGCGAGAAAGAGCTCATGGAAAAGCTTAACGGCGTTCGGTTCGTGGCCAAAGTGGACGGCAAGGAAGTGGGCGGGTTTGAAATCGAGGTGGTGGACGGCCGGGTGACCTTCTACAAGCTTGTGGCCGATGAAAACGGCGCGGGTCTTGTCCGCGGAGAGGTGATGTTCACTTTCTCAGGGGACGACGTGGACTGGAACTCTGCCACCATCTCCTTGGGCCAGGATTCATCCGGGAAGGCCGTGCTTTCCTTCGGGGCCGATATCCGCAAAGACGGCAAAGTGGTGGCCACCTTCAACGTATCGCTCCAGTTTACGAAACCTTCGGACGAAGACCAGGGAGGGCCCGGCGGCGATCCCAATGAGGGGCAGGGGAGCCAAACCTTCGCGTTCTCCGTTACCTTTACCGGGGAAACGGCCCTGCGGATGCTGATGGAGATGCTGGGGGTGAAAACAGCCGAGGAACTTCGGGACATCTTCAAGGACATCACCGTCGAATTCACTCAGACTTTTGAGCCCGATGCGGACGGGAATACCCCCGATCCCGTCACCGTCCCCATCCCCTTGTCGGACCTATTGGGGATCGGCTCCGACCAGGAGCTGACCTTCGGGTTTGATTCCGTGAGCCTCACGTTGGGCCGCACCGCCGGCGGTGGTCATGTGTTCGCGTTCACGGTGGACCTCATTGTGGCCAAAACCGGCCAAAAGATCGGGCAGATTTCCATCTTCTGGGATGAAGTCCACAAAGGTTTCTCCTACATGTTCACTTTGGAGCTCTCGAGCCCGATCGCCCGGGACATCCTCATTTCCTTCCTGAAAAAAATATTCCAGGTCACCACCGATAAGGAGTTGGAACAAGCCCTTAAAGGAATAGAGATCACTTTCAGGGACGCCAACGGCAACGATATCACGATGACGTTGGGTGAAATCGTGATGATGATTAAGGAAGGCAAGTTGACCTCCGGCACGTTCACCTTTGGGTACACTTCCGACAAGAAGCCTGTTTTCTCCTTCTCCGCCAACCTGGGCCAAGGGCAGACCGTACAGGTGTCCGTCAGCAAAGACCGGCAGGTCAGCGCCACCCTACTCGTTAATGGAGACATTCGGGAAGTCTGGGGCCTGAAGATGACGAGCCAGGGAGTCTACGAGCTGGTGACGCATTACGCCCTGGAGAATGGCCGGATCGTCAAACTGCGGGACGGGACCTGGGGCACGGTGGACGGCCATAAGCTCACGGAAAAAGAAGTCAAACTGCTGAACGATACGGCGGCGAAATACGGGGTTAAAATCACAAGCCTCTCCTACGACAAAAATAGGAAGGAGATAGAACTCGTGGGGTCGGGCCCCGGCGGGCTCACCTACCATATCGGCATCAGCCTGGAAGTGCCGGCGAAACCCGCGAAAGAGAGTGGAAAGATGAAAGACCTCGGACCAAAACCGGGGAAATGCGACGACAACGGTTGTCCGGATAACAACAAAAAGTCCGGCGGGGGCGGGACCAGCGGAACCCCGCCACGAGTGGTCACCTTCTACGCCACCACCGAAGACGGCTATCTGGCGCGCTTGCCGGACGGTGATTATTCGGGGGATGGCTGGGGCTTGGTGGGTGGAAAAGAGGTCACCAAGGAAAACGCCGCTCAAATCAATGAGCTCGTCCGCATCACCGGTTCTCCCCTCCTTGGACTGACTTTAGCCATGGTCCCGGATGAAGACGACCCGCAGGGCGAAAAGGTTCCGGTGATCATGGGCATCATTACCTTGAGCACCGCCGTGTTGAGGCGGATGCTGGTGGCCTACAAAGAGGCCTTCGAAACCTGGATGAAGAAATTGGAGTCCATCGAGATCACCTACATCGACTCAAACGGCAATACGGTGACCAAAAAGCTGAGCGAAATCCTCCAAATGGTGCTGGACGGCGCCCTTGAACTCGACGGCGCGAACATTGCCTTCGGCATCACGCCGGATGGGCAGGGGAATTTCTCTTTGGACATCGACCTCGGCGGCGGTCAAACGGTGAGCATATCCATGTCGGGCAACATCCTGTTGATTTCGTTCAAGGCGAACGGTGTGGAAGAAGTCTGGGGCTACGACACGAAAAATAATTACAACGTAGTCACCCATTACAAGCTTGAAAACGGACGGCTTGTGGAGTTGTCGGATGGGGATTGGGGCCTGGTGGACGGCCACAAGATCACTGAAAAAGAGGCCCAAAAGCTAAACCAAAAGGCCGATGAGTTGGGCGGCGCGCTGTCCCAACTCCATTACAACAGCACGACGGCCGAGGTGATGGCCGTCGTCACCGTGAACGGGGTGTCCTACCATCTCGGAGTCGCCATGAGAGACGGCGAAGTGGCCCTGACCACCTACTACGCCATAGGGGCCGACGGCAAACTGGTTCAGCTCCCCGACGGCGACGGCAAGACTTGGGGACCGGTGAACGGCAGGGAGATAACCGATGAGCTTG
>JACQPF010000081.1 GCA_016207625.1 Elusimicrobiota bacterium
CACCCCATGCGTGCTGGTGGTGGACGATGAAGTCAACATCGCGCATTTCGTAAAGGACTTTTTGGAGGAGAATGGGTTCTCCGTCATGATGGCCCACACCGGAAAAGACGGCATGGCGGCCGCCGTGGAAGGCAAGCCCGACGTCATCCTTTTGGACGTCGAGCTTCCGGACACCGACGGCTACACCCTCTGCCGGAGCATGCGGCAGAAGCTCTTCCTGCGCAACAAGCCCATCCTCATGCTCACCGCTTTGAACGATTCCAAGAACGAGCTCGCTGGCCTGCGTGCGGGCGCCGACGATTACCTGACCAAGCCCATCGACACCGCCCGGCTCCTGGCCCGCCTCAACACCGCCATCCACCGCAACATCCGGGAACTTGACGCCAACCCCCTCACCCACTTGCCGGGGAACACGAGTATCGTGCAGGAAATCGAACGCCTCATCGAAAGCGAATCGCCCTACGCCGTCATCTACGCGGACCTCAACAATTTCAAGGCGTTCAACGACCGCTACGGCTTTCTGCGTGGGGACCAGGCCATCAAGCTGTCCGCGCAATGCCTCGCGACCAGCGTGGAGTCCGCCGCGGGAGACGGGCCCTCTTTCGTCGGCCATGTGGGGGGAGACGATTTCGTCTGCATCGTGCCGGCCGACCAGGCGGAAACGGTCTGCCGGGACATCATCAAACGCTTTGACGAAATGATCCCGAACCTGTACGATGAGCCGGACCGCCGGGCGGGCTGCATCGAGGGGAAAACGCGCCAAGGCCAGCCCCTCCGTTTTCCGCTGATGGGGGTGGCGCTGGTCATCGTCTCAAGCCGCGACCGGGATTTCACGCATCCCGGAGAAATCAGTTCCCTGGCCAGCGAATTGAAAACATACGCCAAATCATTCGGCAAAAGCATCTATGTGATGGACCGGCGCAAATCCCGTGACGGGAGGCCCCCGTTGTCACTGTAGGTCACAGCGCGCGTTCCTGGAAACGATGGGGAGGTTCGATGGGAATGAAGAAGAAGATCCTGGTTGTCGACGACGATGTGCAGCTTTGCCAGCTTTGCTGCGATATCCTGGAGGAGCATGGTTTCCAGCCGCTCTCGGTCAACAGCACCGACGACGGCTTCAAGAAGATCGACACGTTCCAGCCGGACCTCATCGTCCTGGACGTCTGGCTCCCCACCATCGGAGGGTTTGAGTTCTGCCGGCAGGTGCGTTTGGACGAGGGGACGCGCCACATCCCCATCATCATGCTCACGGTGCAGGACAAGGAGATGGACAAGGTGACGGGTCTCGAGATGGGCGCCGACGATTACATGACGAAGCCTTTCGGGCAGAGGGAGCTCCTCGCCCGGATCAAAGCCCTCATCCGCCGTTTCGACCGTTCCAACGAGGACAACAAGCTCCTGAAGTCGGGCGTGCTGCTGGTGGACCTGGACAAGCACCTCGTTCGCATCAAGGACAGGGTCATCCCCATGACGCCTAAGGAGTTCGATCTCCTCACGCTTCTGATGCAGAACAACAAGAAAGCCTTGAACCGGCAGAACCTCCTGACCTCAATCTGGGGGTATGACGCTCCCGGCTCCAGCGGCACCATCGACGTCCACATCCGGCACCTCCGCCGCAAGCTGGGGACCCACGGCACGAAGATCAAGACCATCTTGAACTTTGGATACCGGTTTGATGGGTGACGCGGCGCAATCTCCCCGCGTTCTGGTGGTGGACGATGAAATTGGTTTTCGAGAACTCTGCGCCGACCTTTTGGGGGAGGTGGGATGCATGGCCGACAGCGCCTCCAACGGCCAGGACGCCCTCCTCATGCTGGAGAAAGAGCACTACCAGGCGGTCCTCTCCGACATCAACATGCCCATCATGGACGGCATCTCCCTCCTCAGGCTCGCCAAGGCCAAACATCCTCACATGGAAATCATCCTAATGACGGCCTACGGGGGACTGCAGACCGCTCTCGACGCCCTCCGCCTCGGCGCCTACGATTACATCACGAAACCTTTCACGCGCGACGTGCTTTTGGCCACCATGCGCCGATGCCTCGAGAAGCAACGCCTGGCCCAGGAGCTTCGCTCCGCGCAGAGCGAGCTCATCCATAAGGAAAAACTGGCCGCCCTGGGCTCCATGGCGGCGTGGCTGGCCCACCGGATGCGCAACCCTTTGAACGTCATCTTGATGTGCTCCCAATATTTGAAAACGAAGCTCGCCGACTCGGACGAAAACCGCCAAGTGGCCATGGCCATCGAAGACAAGGTGCAGGTCCTCGAGAAGATGACGCGGGACTTCATCGAGTTCTCGCGCACCTATCAGCCGCGCCTCCGCCCGGAAAACCTTCACTCGGTCCTCGACGGTGTCCTGGAGGCCTTCGAGTCCCAGAGCAAAATCCAAAACGTCGCCCTGGAAAAAGATTTCGTGTCGGAACTGCCGCTCGTCCCCTTGGACAGGGACCTGATGGAAGAGGTGTTCGCCAACCTCATCGACAACGCCCTGGAGGCCATGGGCGGCCCGGGCTCGATGAGCGTGCATACACGGCGGGTGCCCGAAGGCGTGAAAATCGATTTTTCAAACACGGGCTCCACGATCCCCGAGGAGCTGAAGGACCGTCTCTTCGAGCCGTTCTTCACGACCAAGGAACGCGGCACGGGCCTCGGGCTGGCCATCGCCCGACGCGTGGTGGAGAGCCACGGGGGGAAGATCTCCCTCATCACGGAGCCCGTGACCACGTTCCGGATCGAACTGCCCATCCCGGGGCCCTCATGAGTTCCAACAATCGGCCGCAAATTTTGGTGGTGGACGACGAGCCCAATGTCGGGATGATCTTCCATCGCATCCTGGGCGAGGCCGGCTATGACGTGGTCTCGGCCTCCAACGGCATGGAATGCCTTCGGAGCATCAAGAAGCAGGACCCACACCTCATCTTCTTGGACATCCGCATGCCCGGCATCGACGGCGTGGAGACCCTCCGGCGCATCCGGGAGACGCATCCCATCCTGCCCGTCGTCATTATGACGGCGTATCAAACGGTCACCTCCGCCGTGGAATGCATGAAGCTGGGCGCCTATGATTACTTAATAAAGCCGCTGGACGCCGACCGGTTGAAGTCCATCGTCAAACAAGTTTTGGAGATCGACAAGATCGCCCAAAAAACTCCGCAGGTCCGGCAGGCGGCGGAGGCGGACAAGCTCCCCATCCAGGACGTCGTCGCCGAAGGCCTGGAGATGAAACAGGTCATCAAACTCGTCGGCAAAGTGGCTCCCACCGACCTCACCGTGTTGATCCTCGGGGAGAGCGGCACGGGGAAAGAAGTCACGGCCCGCGCCATCCACCATCAAAGCAAGCGGAACGACGGGCCTTTCGTGGTGGTGGACTGCGCCGCCCTGCCGGAATCCCTCATCGAGAGCGAGCTGTTCGGTTTTGAAAAAGGCGCCTTCACCGGCGCGGACTCCTCCCGGGCGGGGAAATTCGAATCCGCCAACAAGGGCACGCTGTTCCTGGACGAGATCGGCAACCTGCCCCTCACCACCCAGGCGAAGCTCCTCCGCTTCCTGCAGGAGCCCACCATCGAAAGGCTCGGCTCCCGGAAGGGGCCCATCACGCTGGATGTGCGCATCCTCGCGGCCACCAACGTGAACTTGGAAAGGGCCGTGCAAAACGGAACTTTCCGTGAGGACCTCTTCCACAGGCTCAAGGTCTTTTTGATAGAACTGCCTCCGCTGCGCAGCCGCAGCCCGGAGGACCTGGAGAGGCTCGTGTCCCACACTTTGGATATTTTCCGCCGGCAGCTCGGCAAGGAGACTCTCATCGTCGCGCCGGAGACGTTCCAAGTCCTCAAATACTATCGGTGGCCGGGGAACATCCGTGAACTGCAGAACGCCATGCGGAGCGCGGCCCTCCTGGCGGAGCAGAACATCCTGCCGACGCATTTGCCCATGAGCATCCAATCCAGCGTGAAAGTGGCGCAGGAAGCGCCGAAGAGCGACTCCACGGGTTTGGGAGACGTGATCAAGCGCGTGGAGCGGGAGCATATCCTCGAGACGTTGAAGCAATCCCAGTGGGACCTTGAAAAAACCTCCGACGTGCTTAAACTGGATATATCCACGCTTGAGTATAAAATGAAGAACCTTGGCATCAGAAGGCCGGAGGGGAATCCATAGTTCCTCTCCCCAGACTTGTTGTGGCCATGTTGTTGCATGAGAATTCTTCGGGACGATAATATCCTGGTCATAGTGTTGCATCTTAGTTGTGTAACTTAATTGCCGGAGGAACTAACATGAGCCGAACAAACAAATTTAATCAACCTTGCGGATTCGTCTTGGCATTTTGTTTTTCGGCCATGTTGGGCACAACCGCATGGGCCGCCGCCCCCGGGCAAATTAATTACCAGGGGAAATTGGCCGATTCCAACGGGAACCCCATCCCGGATGCTTCCGTGAACCTTATTTTTCAGATTTGCAATGACTCGGGCGGTGGAACTTGCAACTATTCTGAAACAAGGAATGGCGTGCCCGTGTCCAATGGGGTGTTCAGTGTTGTGATTGGTCAAGTCACCCCGCTTCAATCCTCCGATTTCCAAAGTGGGACGGACAAGTGGTTGAAGGTCACGGTCAACGGGACCCCGCTTACGCCCCTCCAAAAACTGGTGGCCTCGCCCTATGCCATGGCTGTGGCGGAAAACAGTGTGGGGAGCGCTGAGATGCAGAACTATTCGCTTTTGCCTGTGGACATCTCAACGACGAGCGATCCCTCGGACGGACGCCTGCTCTCTTATGATTCGACATCCGGGGGAAAGTTCAAATGGGTGGACCCCAGCGTCGCCAGCCAGTGGGTGACGAACGGCAACGACATTTACTACAACACCGGG
>JACQPF010000107.1 GCA_016207625.1 Elusimicrobiota bacterium
CGCTGCCGGTATGGCTCACGCCGAAGACTGTCAAAAGCCCGCAGCCTCCGATTTCGATTCGGGCGGCGTACATGGCGATCAAGAGCCAGACGAACTCGATGTCCGACCCGGAAGGGGTTGAGACGATCATTCCGGCCTTCTCCCGAACACCGTAAAAATCGGCGAAGTTGTTGCGGTTTCGTTGCTTGATCCCGGCGGCCATCGCGGAGACATCTTGCGGCGCTGTGAGCGCCTGTTTTAGGAAACTTTGCCTCACGGCTTCGGCTTCAGCGAAAGCCTCGGGAGTCACGATGTTGCTGGTGGAAGCGCCGAGGCCAGCGCGGGTCCTGTCGGGCTTCGGCTTGCTCCCATATTGGGTCAGGCCCCCATTCTCAGGGTCGGGAATGCAGCGGCCGTCGCCGCCTGAAGCCAACAAAACCTCAAGGGGAGCCGCCCATGCCAAGGCCGCATACGCTTTTTCGAGGAGTTCCGGAGTCAAGGAAACCCCACTATATTCCAAGGCATTTCCCATGAATGACAGTGAACGATTCATGTAATCCGCTATTTCTTCTGGAGAAAACCGGGTTCGCAGAACTTTCAATTGCTTGGCAGGCTTGTCCGCCGTTTGGTATTCCACGGTCCTCTTTTCGATGAACCATTGGTAAGCCTCCCGATGAGGGGGAACAATTTCGAAATAGGCCTCCCTCTCGCGTGCGCTCATTGTCATGAGATAAGCCCATTGGGTGTACCCGGCCAACGTGTGAATCATCAGGGCCTCTTCCCGGCTCAAATCCGCCGGCTCTTTTCCCAACCCGTCGCACAAAATCCGGAACTCCAAAGCCCCGCGTAGCGCCACGGCGGCCGCGGCCTCGCTTCGAAGGATGGACGGATCAAGCACAATCTCGTGGACCCGCGGCATTTCCGCGAAAGGCTCGAACTCGCTCCGGGCCCAGACGCGCGCCAGAACGGCTTCGCCGCCATGCCCCGCCCCTTGCAAAACGGAACCCAGGGACCATCCGGAAAGCCGGCGGATGAGGGCCGGGACGGGTTTATTGTTGGAAACGAGCCGCTGTTGTGCTGAACGCGCCCACAACACGAGGGCGTTATTGCCGGCATGTAAAAGGAATGCACTTGCCGTGGCGGAAAGCGGATCAGGAGAGATGAAATAAGGAAGGGTGAAAATAACGGAAAGGATAAAAACAGACAGGGCCCACTGGAACGATTTCCGCAGGCCGTGTTCCCGGCTTCGGGCCCTCCATTCCATCAGGACATGGGCGAAGGTGAAAAAGCCGGTGGACCAAAGGACTCCTCCCGTCCATCCCAGTTGCGCGGCCAAAGAGGGGGCAATTCCCAGGGTCGTGAGCCCGGCGGCGATGAGTCCCGGGAGGATCGCCATGCCGAAGAACTGAAAAACACCGGTTTCCCACCCGGAGGCGCCCAAAGCCGTATATAACCGATATTTCCATGAGTTCTCGCCCCAACGCAAAGCCTGCCGATTGAATATGGAGCCCAGGCCGGAAGGTGCGGCTTCGTCACTTGGAGGCGCCACTTTTCCGAAAAGGACATCCTGCGTGTCCGCCCTTTTTCCGGCAATATAACCTTCCGTCAAATGATCACCCGGAAGGCCAACAATGGACTTCATCACTTCCGGAGGAAAGTAATATCCGTTGATGAACACGCCGTCTTTTGAGAACCCTCCATCAATGACCTTCGCTAATTCGCTCAACGGAATTCCAATCATTTCGGGATCATCCAAAACGGCTTGATCCACCATAATCGTTGGCGTGGATTCCGGATCATAATACCCGGATTGCTCAAGCCTCTCAAGACAACGGTCAATCAACACCTCTATCCTTGAAGCGATCGGGCCCGCAAAGCTCAGCCGAGCGATGAAAGCCAAGTGTTTAAGGTTGATCCATTCTTCGATTCCTTTTCTCGGCCTTTTAAACAGTTTTGCAATCCATTCCCACCCGGCCGGAGTTGGCTCTCCGCTTGGATAAAAATATCCAACGGAGTCATCGAATTTCTCCCTTTCCTCATTGACGATTTTCCACGGGCTCTTTTTCCTGTTGGCTTCCTCCCAATTGATTGGGTAGGCCAGGGCCCATTTCACTGCCGCAGGCAATCCATCGTACCAATCGGACTGTTGTATTTTCGCACGCACCCTTTGGACGCCAGCTTCAGATCCGATTTTCGATAACACTTCAATGAAATCGTCTGAGGAGAGAGATTGGGGTCCCACCTGGTGGCTGATCCCGTTATCGCCATGAACGCGCATCTCCATCGCATGAATAACGGCTGTTTCCATATCCAATGAGGGACGTTTCACGGGATAGGCGCGGAGGGTCGGCAATTCACCCGGCTTATCCGGTGATTGCTCAAAGACGACCAAATTCCCGTCACTCGAAACACCGGCGGGGGTCAGCTCCATGTATTTCGTCGGCCCTGAAGCATCCGCTTTGGGGGTGATAAAGCTTTCGGGGCGCGATTGGGCCGGCAGAACCATGGTTGGCACTTGCTCGCTGAACATCTCTTGAAAACCCGCCGCCCTCGCGTTGGCGACTTTGATGGAATGATCAAGTTGTTCTTTCGAGAGAGCGCTTCTTTTGCAGAGGTCCTCGAGGACCGGCCTCCAAATCGCCAGACTGTCCGGGTTTTTCCATATGAAATAGAGAAGGATTCGGGCCTTGATCAGATTCACGAATTTCTCCTCAACGGTGATGTTGTTCCCCGCGTAGATTTCTGCGGCCGCCGCGCGCGCTTCCAATGGAAGCACGAGGTCGCCGGCGGCATCCGGATGATACAGCCCATCCGCCACATTGGCCCTCGCCAGATAATCGAATTGCCTGTATTTCTTTGCAAATACTAAGGCCCTATTCGAGAAATCCGCTCGGAATTGCATGTCCAATAGTTGCAAGATGGCGGCGACATTCTCAGCATCCGGTGTCTCAGAAGAGGTTCCGATATAGTATATGGCTTCGTTCAAAGCCGCGTCGGCGATTGACCCTCGCGCAGCTTTGCTCATTTGAACAGCAAAGCTTGCCGAGGCGAACGAATACAGCAGGGGATCAATACGGAGTAATCGGTCCTTTTTTTCTCGTAAATTATTTTCTCCATGAACCGTATATTGACACTTCACGAGAAAGATGAGAGAGATCAACACTCGGATAAAATCATAATCCATCTTCTCAGGTATCTTGTCTTCACGAAGCAACCCCTCGAGGACCGCCAAACTTCTTTCAAGGCTCTCCTCGTAGGAGAGATTTGGATTGTTCTGCAAAGCCACTAGCAGGTACATCAGTTGAGGCGGCCAATAAAGCGCCCGGGCCTTTTTCACGAGCTGCGAAAAGGACTGCGTTCCAAAGCCGGCCATGGCCATATCCATGAGGATAGTGGAATCGTAGGGGTTCATCTCTAAGGCCAGATCAAAATATTTTCTGGCTTTTATGCGGCCCTCTTCGCCGTATTCCGGGTTGGTCCAACGGAGCGCTATGAAAGAAAGGGCACGACTCTTTTTATTTAAATCATTCATTTTTTGGGCCAAATTCACGGCTTCTTGGAATCTATGGTTCTTGACCAGATATCGAACCACAATGTCGTTGACGTTGTCCGTGTCCACAGGATAAAGGGAAAGCAAAGCCCTTGTTTCAGCAATGAAGAGTCGTAGGGTCGGAGAAGGGGCCAGGGTGTGAGGCGACGAATCCCCCGTCATCTCGTATCTTTTCGGCGCCACCAAATTCCACCCGGCGTGGGTGAGGGAGGAAAAGCCGAGTCCCAAGGTCACCGCCGCTTCGGGCGGAAGTCCAGGGAAAACATAGGGGAGCAGGGCCGCGGCGTTGAAAAGAATCGTGGCGATGGAGCGGTAAACGATTTGATCGGGAGCTTGGTTATCGTGCCCCTGGACAAACCTCACTTGGAAAACCACGACGGCCACCATGAGCGCCGTCCATGCGGCCAAGGCCGCGGGGTTCTCTTGAACAACGGGGAAAAGCGCAGGTAATAGGACCGTCATCACACGGCCTTGAAGGAAAGCGTCCAGCCGGTTCCCAAGGCCCTGCTCGAACAGGGCCTTTCCACCCAGGTCTTCCAAGAACAACACGCCCAAACGCCACCGCACACTTCCTTCGCTGATCCTCCAACGATTCAGAATCCGTTTGGTTGATTCCTGAGTGGCTTGGAAGTCCACCCTCCTTCCTTGACGGATATAGACCGTATCCCGCGTTCCCAGGTGGACCACGAAAGTCCCTTGAGCCCTGAGCGAATTCACATCCACCTGGGAGTCGTAGGGACCAAGGCGCATGTTCACGATGATGCGCTTTGGAGTTTGTTTAGATTCCCCGAATTCAACATCCATGGTGACCTGGCCCTCATTACCTTCGAGCTCCTGAATGTTTCCGAACCATAATGTTGACAGGTCTACGGTGTTGAACCTCTGATCGTGCGAGAGCGCCGCCGCGATTTCAGACAGCGTTTTCCCCAACTGATCGAGGATTTCCCTGCGTTCCCCGCGGTCATACCCTCTATTTCGAAGCCAGCGGGCGGCCTGCAAAAGCGTGAATTGCCTTTCCGCCAACGCGACGTGAGGTGGAGCGTCATCGCGCTGGTGCTGCGCGATGGAAACCTGCGCCAAAGAGAGCCGCTCCCCGGTGAAGAGTTTCTCCAACGGCGTTTTGTCCCGGCGGAAGGCGTCCAGATATCCCACCCCGGTTTCAACGGCCTCGCCGATCCGCGGGGAGAGGACGGCGCAGGCGACGTTGTCATCGTTGAGAAGCCGGGCCACGCCTTCCGAATGGAATCCGCCGGCCACCAGAACGGCAACGTTCTTCCGACCCGGTTGCGGCCTCATTTGTGCCCGGAGCTTTTCGGCCAAAGGCCGGTCCCGGGCCGCCACCCATTCGTCGAATTGCTCAAAGGGCGCAAGATCCATTTCCCAAGCGTCCGACGATGTTCCCTGGCCTTCCAGGGCGGCGAGCCGTCCGGGAATCCGGTGAACATGCCGCCTCCGGTCGTTGAATTGGGTTCTCTCCCGGGGAATAAGCGCGAAATCCAGGAGTTTTTCGGCCAGCTCCAAGTCCTTCGACAAAGCCAACAGGTTCTTTTCTTCGGGGGTTTTCGCCAACTCATTCTCCTGGGCTTTTTCCAGCTCCTCAATGTCCTGAAAAAGACCGTGAGCGTCCAAGCTCTCGGCAAGGAGCACATAGCGGCCGTAGTCGTTCATGGCCGGCCAGCGGGCAAGTGGAACCGCGTATTCGCGGCAAAGGTTTTGAAGGTGTTCTTGGAAGGCTCGATAACCGACTTGCTGATCCTTGCACGCCAGGCCGATGCGGAAGAGCTCCTGCAGACGGGCCGCCGGTATCGCCTTCCTGAGCGCGCGGGTCAGGCCCTTGCGTTCCTCCTCAACACGGGCGAAGTCCAGGGTTTTTTCCAATTGTCGCGCCTGGAGGAACCGCTGAAGCGATGGGCCGATGGTCGCTGTGGAGGAACGGGCCAAAGAAGCGATGTAGTCCGTTGTGTTCAGCCGCTGAGCGGTGTGGGCGATCCGTCTCGCATCAAGGTCTTTCAAGAGCGGGTTGAAGTAACGGTTTTTCAGGGTTTCCTGGCGGGTTTTCAACGCGGCCAGTTTCCGGCGGACCGTCTCTTGGGCGGCCGCGGCCGCCCGGTAGGCTTGCACATTTCGCCGATAAAGGGCCGGATCTTCGACGCCCCAGAACAGGGGAAGTTTCGGGCTCGTCATCCCCACGTATTCCGGGCCCGTCATAAGGCCCTGTTTCATAAAGCTTTCCGCGATGTCCCGCGTGGCTTGTTTGTCGGGGAATGCGCGGTAGGGGGCGAAATGGAGCGGTCCGTGGGAGCCTTCGATGCCGACCAGGAGCGGAGCATCCGCTTTATTGTTCAAAGCTTCGATGATTCCTGCGATATTGCGCTGGGCTTCTTCGTTGTGATGGGCGTCTTCGAGGATCAACACCAAGCCCGATTGTGCCGTCCATCCCGCCGGGATCCGGACGTCCCTGAGATCGCCGAATTGATGCGGAACAGCCTCCAGCCATTGGGAAAGTTCCTTTGGCAGGGAGGGCGCGATGGGCTTTAAGGTGGGTAAGGTATCGGCGACGGATCGGCGGAGGGCGTTGGGCTCAACCGAGGGAAGCTGGGCCAATTGAAGGGCAGCCGAACGGCGCTCTTCCCAAAGGTTTTTTTCTACGGCGTAAACGGCGACGACATTGGTGAAAAGATAGGCCGCGCACGTGGCGCAAGCCAACGGAGATTTTCCCCATTTGAAGAACTGCGCCATCTTTCCCTCTCACGCCGCTGCCCGCAAAATCATTCCTTGTAATATAAGTGTAGGATTCCCTCCTTAAATCAGTATTAGCAACATATTAGGTTTTCCTTATTTTCAATGAATCACTTATGTTACGAAAATCCCTCCACCCCTCCCTTTTTCAAAGGGAGGTCCCGCTTTTCTTCCCCCTTTGAAAAAGGGGGATTGAGGGGGATTTGCGTAACATCAGTGAATCACCCCGATTCGGATGATCACGCGGTCATTGGGGCCGCCGGCTTTGGCCTTGATCACGGCGGCGTACAGGCCTTTGGAGACTTTATGGCCGTTCTCATCCGTGCCGGCCCAGGTGACATCGTTGGCCCCTTTCTGCCCCCCGGCTCCCGCGGCCGAAAAACTCATTTTGCGCACAAGACCGCCGAAGAGATCGTAAATCTCGATTTCCACGTCGCTGTCGAGACTCAACGTGTAGTTGATGACCGTGTTTTGCCGGCGGGAATCAAAAGGATTGGGATAATTGGCCGCCTCGCTCAACACGTTGGGTCCGAAGTCCCCGACCACCACGCGGACCTCCGGGGAAGGGGCGGAAAATTCCCCCGCGCCGTTCAAGACCCGGACACGGTAGAAATAGGTGCCGACATTCAGCGGCATGATGACGTC
>JACQPF010000005.1 GCA_016207625.1 Elusimicrobiota bacterium
AAACGGGCTTCCATTTTTGCGAGAACCCTTTCGACATTCTCACATATTACTCTCCGTCGAACAGTAGGTTTGCCGAGGTGGACGGCGGCGGGGGAACTGACCGGCACAACGAAGACAGCAAAGTCGCTTGCACGGAACTTCACGTAATCGGCGCTGGCGTTAAGTTCGTTATGGACAAAATTGACTGGAAAGACACCAAACAGACCACAACGGAAGAGAAGGCCAACGCAGCGACGACGGGCGAGCATGCGATTGCGGCTGGCCTTGGTATGCAGAACAGAGCGAAGGCGGCAAAGGGTTCATGGATCGTCCTGGCGGAGTGGGTTTTAACGGACAAATGGATTTTAAAGGAAGTTAAGGCCACCAAAGTTGACGGCAAAAAAATCAAGGCCGACACATGGTATTCCCTGGAGAACGGAAAATTTGTTGAGACGAATTTAAATTAAGACAGGAGGAAACGAAAATGGGCGCAGAGACACAAAACAAGGAATTGCAGTTGACGGGTGGATTCAACCTCCAGCCGCGGACGCTGGAGGAGGCGCTGCACTTCGCCAAATTGATGGCGGACAGCGAGCTGGTGCCGAAGGACTACCGCGGGAAGCCGGGGAACGTGCTGATTGCGGTGCAGATGGGCGCTGAGATCGGCGTCCCGCCGATGCAGGCGATCCAGAACATCGCGGTCATCAACGGGCGGCCTTCCATCTGGGGGGACCTCGGGAAAGCGATTTTGCTCTCGCATGGGTGCAAGATCGAGGAGCTGGACATCGAGGAGGTCAAAAAGGCCGGGAAAGCGCGGTGCAAGATCACCCGTGCGGACGGCCGGACGGTGGAACGGACCTTTTCGATTGACGACGCGAAGACGGCGAAGCTCTGGGGCCGCGAGGGGCCCTGGACGACATACCCCTACCGGCAAATGTCCTGGCGGGCGTTCTGGATGGCGGCCAGGGACGTGGCGTCCGACCTCCTCAAAGGGCTCTATGGCGCGGAGGAGCTGCGGGACATCGAGCGGGACAAGGTGGTCGAGACCACGGGTACGATCGAGATGCCGAAGCGGGCGAGCGAGGTGGCCAAAGAGGAGAAGGCGAGCCCGGCGCCGGCGGAAGCCTCTGCGCCCGTCACGGATCCGGCTCCGGAAGCGCCGAAGGTGGAGGAGACGACGACGAAAGTCTACAAAGAGACCTTCACCGTGGTGGACGTTAAGAAACGCACGGACGGCCACTTTGACGTGATCCTCTTGCCGGAGGCGGAAGACGCCGAGCAATGCACCATCAAGATGGACAACGTGGAGCGGGCCCGGCAGCTCCGGGACGGATTCAAGGGGAAGAAGGTAAGCGTTTCTTACACCTCACGCGACGGAGAGCCCTGGATGGTGGGCTTCGAGGCCGTTTGACCATGGCCGCCGACGTCTTCACGTTTGACGAGAAACGGCACGAGTTCCGCTTGAACGGGCGAAAGCTCGACTCGATCACGCAAATCTTGAAGGCGCGGGGATTTATCAACGAGGAGTATTACAACGAAGAGGGGCGGGTGCGTGGGACGGCGGTGCATCGGGCTTGCTGGTATTACGACGAGGGAGACCTCTACTGGCCGGAGCTGGACGATCGGATTAAGGGCTATGTGTTGGGGTGGGAGAAGTTCCGGCAGGAAACGGGGTTTGAGCCCGAGGTGATTGAGTTGCCGCTCTATCACCCGCTCCTCAACTTCGCGGGGATCCCGGACCGCGCGGGGCAGCTCGGAGGCCGGCGGGCCATCGTCGAGATCAAAAGCGGCGGCGTGGGGGCCTGGGCCGCGTTGCAGACCGGGGCGCAGGAGCTTCTTTTGCGCCAGGGGCGCACGTTCGGGCAGCGGACGGATTCCTTCAAGGATTACACCGGGCCGGTTGACCGCTACGCCGTGCAGCTCTTTGATGATGGGGCGTACAAGATCCATCCGTTCAATGAATACGGCGACAAAAACATATTCACGGCTGAACTTTCAAGCCTGAACTGGAGAAAAAATCATGCTTATGCAGAATGACGTTGTTTCCGTCGAGGATGTTCGGGCAGAACTCCCGACGGTTGTGAGGCAAGCGAAGGCGGTGGCCGAATCCATCAAGGACAAGGCCACCTGGGACGCGGCGGCGGTGTTCCTTGTGGACGTCAAGCGGTTCCGCAAGAAGATCGAGGACACTTTTGAGCCGGTGGTGAAAAAGGCGCATGATGCCTGGAAAGCCGCCTGCAAACTGCGGAACGACGTGGAGAGCCCGCTGGACCAGGCCGAGCGCCAGATCAAGGGCGCCATGGCGCGCTGGTATGACGAGCAGGAGCGCAAGCGGAAGGAAGAAGAGGCCCGGATCGCGGCGGAGATGAAGAAGCAGGAGGACGACTCCCGGCTCAATCAGGCGGCGGACCTTGAGGCCGCAGGTGATAAGGAGGCGGCCGAGGCCGTCCTTTCGGCCCCGAGCGTGCCGGCGACCGTGACGCTGGAGAAACCCAAGACCGATGGGATCGGCATGCGGAAACGCTGGCGGGCCGAGGTGATCGACAAGATGGCGCTCATCAAGGCCGTGGCGGAAGGCAAGGCGCCGGCGGCGATGCTGGAGCCGAACGCGGCGAAGCTCAATGAGCTGGCGCGCGCGATGAACGACACGATGAACATTCCCGGCGTCCGGGCGGTTTGCGAGACGGACGTCTCGGCGCGGGTCGCATAGGAAGGAGATGCAAATGCCAGGAAAATATAACGCGAATGGGGTTGAGCCGTCGGGCGGGGGTGGGCAGCCGATCCCAGAGGGCGATTATCACCTCCGCATTATGAAGACCGAAGCGGGAACCACGCGCAACGGTGACGACAAAGTGACCGTTGATTTCAAGGTTGTCGACGGTGCGTATGTGGGGCGGCCCATCAATTACCATACCGTGTCTTTCTTGCCGAAAGAAAGCCTCGGGGCCGGGATGACGCTGCACTTTCTCAAGTGCATCGGTGAACCGTATCAAGGGGAGTTTGAATGGGACGAGAGCCGCTGGATTGCCAGGGTGATCAAGGCCCATGTCGTCATCGGCGATCCGGATGCGAAGGGCCGCCGATGGAACAAGGTGGACTCCGTGATGGAGCCGGAGCCGC
>JACQPF010000082.1 GCA_016207625.1 Elusimicrobiota bacterium
CCGGTCTTCAACAAACCGATGTCCGAGTAGGAGTAGGTCACCTCCGTGGCCTTGCCCAGCACATCGCCCCATTGGGTCTTCCAGCCGGAGTAGGTCTTGGTGCCGTCCGCCGCCTCGGTGTAGGAGGCGCTGACGGAGCGCGTCATTTTGGCCTGGCCCTTGATCGCGGTGAAATACTGGTCGTTCTGCGTTTGGGATATGGTCTTGAAGGCGTCCTCCGTGACGCTGAGACCCGCGCTCTTGGCAGCTTTTTCACGCCCGTCCAGGAGGAGGCCGGTTTTCGTGTCATAGAAATAGGTGATGCGGGTGGCCTGGGAGCCGTGGGTGCCGTCCGACCAGGACTTCGTTCCATCTATGTTTTCCGATTGGGACGCCGTGATCGATTCCTTCAGTTTCGCCTGGCCGTTGATGATGATGAACTTCTGCTCGATTTGGCTCGTGGTCTTGTTGCCGAATTCGTCCCACGACGCGGAGGTGCCCGACCCATGGGCGCCGGTAAGGCGGCCTTTGTCGTCGTAGGTGTAGGTGACGTGCATCTCCTGGCGCGTGAGCGCCCCCGTGCCGTTGTCGTAACGCTTGGCGCTCAGCCAGGCGGTCAGGGCCTGACGCCCTTCCGCTGTTTTCCGGGGATCGATCTCAATGGTCCCCTCGATCGTCGCACCGTCCGGAGATTGCCCGGTGAACCCGATGCGGTTTTGGGATTCCTGGCGGGCATCCGTGATCCGGCCCGCCAACCCGAGGATCTGCATGATCCCCTGGGAAGTGAGGTCCAATTGGACCGGGTCAGCGACCCCGGTCTTCTTCATCAGTCCGGCGAAAGTGGCTTCCATTTCCGGCGCCGTTTCGAGAGACTCCACACCCGCCGTCTTGATGCGGAGCGCCTGCCGGATGGCCCCGAAAATGTCCACAGCTTGGCCTTGAAGTTGAGAGAGCCGCCCGAGCAATCCGTCAAAGGTGACTTTTCCGTAGAGAGAAGAGCCGGCGACCCCTCCGACGGGAGAAACCGATTCGCTCGCTCGGGTTTGAACGATTTGAACCGCGCTCGCGCCGTCCACGGAAACGGTGCCGGTCGGAGTGGTCCCTGTCGGGGGCGCGGCCCCCCCTCCGCCACCGCCGCTGCGCGAATAACCCGTGATTTGGTTGTTGAGGTTTCCGGCATGCCCGGGGTCCTCGAACAGGCCGATGGCCGCGAATTGAGTCCCGTCCATCCCCCGCTCAATCCATGCGACTTCCGTGGTCCCATATTTGATCGAAATGCTCTCCCAAGAACCGCTCAAAGTATATCCCGAAGGATCGGTTTGCCCTTCTTGGACCGTATCGTCATCAATCATGATCAGCTTCCATTCGCCCGTCTCTTGACGTTGATACGTATACTTCTTCACTACCTTCTTCTCGTTATCTTCGTCGTCCGTCTCTGTGGTCTTGTTATCGATGATCCGGACGAGGTTCCGCACATATACCGGTTTGTTCGGGTTGCTTGAGATGTTGATTTCACCGGTGATGACGCCGAACAACACGTCGTCAAGTTCGTTATTGAGATCCCCGAAATCCCTCCTCATGGAGGCGGTGGTCACATAGGTGTAGTGGCCGCCATTTGGTTCATTAGGATTCTTAACAAAACCACTGTTCGTGACGGAAAATTTGGTGACGTAATCATTCCCATACCGGTACATGACGCTGGAGGACCTCACTTTTTCCTTCTTGTCCTCATACCGGTATTCCTTCGCTTGCGCCACGGCACCCTCGATCTTGCCGTCGTTGTTGAAGTCCAACCGGTAAAGAGCCTCGACGACCCCGGTGAGCGTGACGTCCGTCACCTTGCCGTCCCCGTCCAGGTCCATGCCCACTTTCTCGGTCACTTGCCCGATGCCCACTTTCTTTTCGGCGTCGCCGATGCCGTCCTCCCCAACGGTGTCCGCGCCGATCATCCCGTCGCCGTCCAGGTCGAGCCCGATCCTCCGCTCATCCAGTTCCGTCACCCGTTCCTCGGTCGCGTCGGAGATGGAGCCGTCGCCGTTCAAGTCCATGTTGAGGGCCTCTTCGCTGAAATAGCCGTTCGTTTTAAAGCCCAGTTTCCCATCTCCATCCAAGTCGATATAGATCGATTTCTCGTTCGCGGAACTTACATTTCCCGTGCCGCAGGACGCATAGTTGCAAACGCCGTCCAGGCTGATCAGCTTGAATCCCAGGGCCTTCGCGATCTGCAGCTCCGACATGGCCGTGACGTTGATCTCGTCGTCATCGCCGTCGCCGTCTATGTCGAATCGCCACTTCTCCTTGTAGCGCGTCTCATGGACGATGTCCATGCGGTCGGTCATGTCGCCGTCGCCGTTCAGGTCCATGCGGAGGAGGGCTTCCCACACGCCGCTCTTCCATTCGTTCTTGATTTTCCCGTCGCCGTCCAGGTCCATGCCGAGGTAATAATTCGGGCCCGTCTTCTTGATGGCGGAGGCGGCAACCGCCTCGTCCTTCGCGTCTCCGTCGCCGTTGAAGTCGATGCCGGTCTTGGTTTCATCGAACGTGTCCAGGGTGTCGCTCAAGTCGCCGTCCCCGTTCAAGTCCAGGCCGAGGCCCTGTTCGCTGATGGAAACGAGGACGCCGTTCGAGAAATTCAGGCCGCCGACGATCTTCATCAACGCTTCATTCAAGCCACCTTTCAAATCGGGCAAGTCGTCGCTCTTGTCGCCGTCTCCATTCAAATCCAGGTTCAGGGCCTGTTCATTGCCTGAGGCCAAGATCCCCGGGTCGAGCTTAACGTCTCCATTGACACCGAAGATGGCCGCCACCCGGTTTGTCAACTCCGTCATGTCGTTGAAGAAATCGTCAAAATCCTCATCGCCGTTAATTTTGAATTGCTGGTCCACCTCGCCATCCGTCGGCTCTTGACCCGTTGAACGTTCGCCGTCGAACCAGGTGTGCTGGCCGACGACGTCCTTTTTGAACTCGCCGTTGACGAGTTTATGTGTGACGCCCATCAGCATTTTGCTTTGGTTGCCGTCTTTGTCGCGGCTGTTCGCGTAGCGGATGAAGGAAAACCCGAGGTTGTTGTTTGAGTCCCGGAGGTAATTCCCGGCGGCGTCTTTGAGCGCC
>JACQPF010000092.1 GCA_016207625.1 Elusimicrobiota bacterium
GTTCCCAAAGGGCCCCCGAACCCACGATGGGAGATTTGACACCGATTCGTTCTCCCGCGAAGATCTTCTCCAGCGGCGTCTTGTCCCGGGAGAAGAAATTGAGGTATCTCGTGCCGTCTTTTACCTGGGAGATTTTGGGCGTGACCACCAGGTAGGACACGTCCCTCTCGCGCATCAGGCGGGCGAGCCCCTCGGTGTGGAACCCCCCCGCCACGAGCACGGCCGATTTGTGGCCGTCGCTTTTCATCTTCGCCATCAGGTTCCCGAGCAAGGCGTCGTTCCGCCCCATGGCCAGCCGGCAGAACGCCTCGAAGGATTCGAGCAGGGCCGACAGCTCAGAAGACGCCTTCGCCAAGGAGATGGGGGAGCCGGCGCGCCGGCCGATTTCCTGCAAACGGTGGCCCAGGGAGACGATGGATTCCCGGCGGTTTTCGTACAGCCTCCAATCCTCCGGCGCCAGGGCGAACTCCGACAGTTTCTTCAAGAGGCGATAGTCCACCGCGGCCTTCTGAAGCTCTTTCTGGACATCGGTTTGCAGGAGGGGCCGCTGGATGTCTTCTTCCAGCCGGCTCAACTCCTCCATCAAGCGCACTTTTTGGATGCGTTCCGCCGTGAGGACATAGTCGATGTATTGCTTGAATTGGGGAAACCGCTCCAGGCGCACGCCGTTGGATCGGCAGAGCTCCTGCAAATAGATGTGATAGGCCCCGTAAGTCACATGGCCCATGCGGTAGAGGAGGCTTTTTTCCACAAGGGCCGAGAGCTTCGCTTCCGACAGGGCGCCGGAAAGGGCCTCCACCAAACGGAAGCGCTCGCTTTCCACTTGCTGGAAATCGAGGACCGCTTCTTGATTCGACGCGCGCACGAAAAGCTCCAGATTGGGGACGGCGCTCCCCGACGGCGGTCGGAGAGACATCAAATGGCGGACGTATTTCCCGAGGCCCAAAAGCCCGGACTCGAACTGAGAGCGCTTCTCATCGATGTCCCTCAATTCGGGGGAATACAAGGACGCCTTCAAACCCGTCAATTGCCGGTCGATTTCTTTCAGGACATCCTGCAGGTCCCGTTGCCGGGGAAGGGCGTCTTTAAAGGCCTGGATGTTCGAGAGGTAAGGTCCCGTTTCTTCCACGCCCCAAAGGACGGGTTCCTTGGCGGCCGTCCAGCCGGCGGATTCGGCCCCTCCGATGAAGCCTTCTCTCAAGAAGTAATCCGAAATGTCGCCGATGATTTTTCGATCCGGGAAATCCCGGTAGGGCTTAAGGTTGAACCCGCCCACGGTTCCTTCCAAGCCGACGAGGCCGACGCCTCTTTCCTCCACCAGGCCGCGGATCAGTGAAGCAATGTTCTTTTGGGCCTCGTAATGTTCATGGGCGTCCTGGATGTGGATCACCAACGGGGCGCCCGGGCGTTCCGCCATGTGGAATTCTTTGATGTAGCCGTAGGATTGAGCGAGGGCGCTGAGGCTTGAGGAGGGGAGGGGGAAACGATCTCCGGAGACCGGCTCGGAAATCCCGGGGTTCGGCAGAACGGGAGCCTGAGTGACGCGCGTGGGAAGAGAAACGGAGTCGGGCGGCCGGAAATTGAGAAGAGTCGAAACCCCAGGCAACTGAGCGAGGATCGGACTATCGCCGGAGTTGACGCTTCCACCCTGGGCATTCAGGGCGGGGAGGAGGCCGGCCTCAAGCGCGGAAGGCCCGGCTTGGGAACGGTTCTTGACGGCGGCCCGCCGCTGGGCCCAGAAGTTTTTTTCCACCTGCGTCGCGCCCACCACTTGCGTGGAAAAATAAATCCCGCTCATGAAAAGGGCGAGGGCTTTAATCCAAGGAGATGTTTTTCGTGTTGTGGGCGTCATTCTTGTAGTTAGTTTATAAGAAGGATCGAAATTCTGCCTTATCGAATTGTAAAGGTTTTGTAACAATTGAGCCTGTGCTGAAAACCGCCGCCGGGGACCTCCCTTCGGCGGACCACGGCCCGCCCTCCGGCCTAGGCCGCCTGAGGGAAATCCCCGCCAGCGGTTTTCAGCATAGGTTCTTATATTGTTTCTTGTTATAATAACTTTACAATGGATAAACTTGTGATTTCTGATGTTGAATTATTTTTACGGATGGGCTGCACGCCTGAGGAGAGGGCTTTTCCGCAAAGAATCCTTCTGGATGTGGCCCTGGAGTTGCCCTTGCAGGACGCCGGTCAACGGGACGACGTGAGCCTGACCGTCGACTATGCGGTTGCGGTATCGAATTTAAAGAAACAGCTGGAGCCGAAGGTTTTTCATCTGATGGAGGCGGCGGCGGAAGAGGCGGCCCGGATCGTCTTAGCGAACCGCCTTGTCAGGACCGTTTCCGTGCGGGTGAAGAAGAAGGCCCTTCCCGGAATCGGTCATGCGGAAGTGGAAATCACGAGGGCTTTCCAGGAACGCAAGGACGTCGATTAGCCCTCTTGGTATGTGGCGGAGGACTTCTCCGTCTCCCAGACGGTGACGCGGACGACGGGGAGGCGTTTTTCACCGGCCACCCGGTAAATCTCGCGGGCGATGTTTTCCGCCGTGGGGTTGTCCTCCAGAAGATAAAACGGCTCCCTCATCTTTTTTAAGACGTTCACCAGCGGGTCTTTCCGGTGCAAAAGCATCCGGTGGTCCAGGTTCTCGTCGATCCAGGACTGCAGGCGTTTTTTAATCTCTTCAAAATCCACGACCATCCCGCGCTTGTCCAACTCCCGGGCGGACAATTCGACCTCCACCCGGCCGTTGTGGCCGTGGGGATGACGGCATTTGCCGGCGTAATTCATGAGCCGGTGACCGTAGCAAAACTGGATCTCGCGCACGATTTTAAACAAGACAGGCCTCCGCCGGTTGATTTGAGAACTGGTTTTTATGCTAATATAAGCCGATGGCTTTGGTCAAGGCCAGACTGATCTTCGGGAGGACACAGCCATGAGCCGTGGGGAAAAAATCACCGCGTTTGTCTTGGGCGTCGGCCTTTTCGCCGGCCTCTTCTTCTTCATCTACCAGGCGGTCTACAACGCGCCTGCTCCTTTGGACGAGACCGCCATCGCCGACGAGGAAGACTTCGATTTTGACGAGGATTTTGATTTCGAGGAAGAAACGGAAGCCCCGGCCGAGACGGCCGCCCCACAGCCCCCCGCCGCTCCGGCGGAAAAGAAATAGCGCAGCGCCTCGCTCAACCTATTCCGCGTCGAATCTTCGCGTTCGTCGAGGCGTGAGCGCCGCCTCGGCGAA
>JACQPF010000099.1 GCA_016207625.1 Elusimicrobiota bacterium
AAGTCAACCATCACCCTCGAACCAAGGGGAAATCCAAATACGGGATGGGACGGACCTTTAAAGTCATGCTGGACCTCATCACGGCGAAATTTTTCTCCAGCTATCTGAATAAACCCAGCTACTTTTTCGGAGGGACGGGAATGCTGCTCGTTTTGTGCGGTTTCTGGGCGGGTCTTTTTCCCATCGTCGACAAATTCCTGATCAACCGGTGGGGCCATTTGCGGATCCCGTTCATGATCTTTTCGATTTTCCTGGGTTTGCTGGGAGTGCAGTTCATCGTTCTGGGGCTTCTGGCGGAGATCCTCATCAGAATTTATTACGAAAACAAAGATGAGCGTCCCTATCGGATCGCCGAGGTGGTCACGTCCGGCCGCGCGGCCCCGCCCGAGGTCGGGAACCGAGATTTCGCCGTCCGATGACGGTTCATATCCTTCTTCCGGCCTATAACGAGGAAGCCGCCCTGCCTCCTTTGTTTGCCGAGCTTTCACAGGTTCTTGAAAAGGGGTCCTATCGGATTTGGGTCGTGGACGATGGCTCCCGGGACAGGACGGCCGCGGTGACGGAAGAATGGCGGGACAGGGTTCCGATTACTCTGCTCCGCCATGAACGAAATGCCGGACTTGGCCGCGCTCTCCAAACGGGCATGTTCCATATCCTCAGTGTTCTGGAGCCGCCGGACACCTTGGTCACTTTGGATGCCGATCACACCCATCCACCGCAACTGATCCCCCTGTTGTTGAAGCCGTTGGCGGAGGGAGAGGCGGATTTTTCCATCGCCTCCCGGTTCGTCTCCGGCGGGCGCATGGTGGGAGTTCCCATCCTGCGGCGCGTGGCCAGCTTTGGGGCCAGATGGCTCATGAGCGCGCTCTTCCACATCCCGAACGTGCGGGATTACACATGCGGTTTTCGGGCGTGCAAGGGCGAGCTGTTGCGGCGCGGTCAGGAACGCTGGGGGGAACTGGTGACCGAGAACGGTTTCGCCTCGTCGCTCGAATGGCTTCTCAAATTGTCGATGCTGGAGCCGCGCATCGTCGAGATCCCTCTCGTGCTTCGGTATGATTTAAAGCCGACGGCAAGCAAAATGAAAGTGATTCAAGCGGTACAACAAACTTTGGCCTTGGCCGGCCGATTCTGGAGAATAAAACATATATGAAAGCTTTTCGCTGGTTCCTATCCATTGCGCTCAGCGTCGGAGGTCTTTGGTTTGCGCTCCGCGGGACCGATTGGACGGCCATGTCCGAATCGTTCCGGAACATTCAATCTCCCGGCTGGCTCCTTTTGTTCCCGCTCTTCACCATCACTGAATTCTCGCTCCGGGCCCTCCGTTGGAAAATCCTCCTCTCTCCTCTCAAGCCGGCCCGTTGGCGGGACCTCCTCCCGATCACCGCGGCCGGTTTTTTCGTCAACAACGTCTTGCCCTTCCGCGCCGGTGAGTTGGCGCGGGTTTTTTGGACCCGTGAGAAAACAGGTGTCCCGGTGGGCAGTTGCTTGACGGTCCTGGCGATCGACCGCCTTTTCGACATGTTGTGCCTCCTGACATTCGTCGTTTTTGTGCTGATAAGGAAAATCGACCTCTTTCCGTCCCCGCGGCCTGTGATCGCATTCCTGGCCGTGACCGTCAGCGGATTGATCGGGATGGCCTTTTTGGCTCGATTCCCTGAAGCCGTCAAGAACTGGGTGGACCACGATTGGATTCCGCCTCGGGTGAAGCGTTGGGCCCATCAGTTCATTGAAGGAGCCGCCATCCTCCGGAATGGCCGGGCTTTTTTCATGGCGTATGGGATTTCTCTCTCCTTCTGGCTGTTTTGGCCCCTCATCAACAGGCTTTTTGCGCGGTCGTTTTCAATCCCGTTGTCCTTCATCGACAGCGCCTGGCTGACGATCGCCTTTTGTTTCGGCGCGCTTTTGCCTTCCGCGCCGGGATATGTGGGCACCCTGGAAGCCGCGGGAGTGACGGCGCTCCAGTTGGTCGGATTCGGCAAATCCGAGACCTTCCCCTTCATCCTCCTTCTGCATTTTTCGCAGATCCTCAGCACCGTCCTATGGGGAATCCCCAGCCTTTGGATCGCCGGTCTGCGAATCGGAAGAGACGCGAATAGGCCGGAGGTTTTGGAGGAGTCGGGACTCGAAAGCCCGCTGGCGATCCCTCTGCCTCCCAAATAAGGCCGATCGGAAATGCGAAAGCATCTCCCTATCTACGCTTCAACGGCTTGGGGCCTCGCGCTGGTCCTCGCCGGCGCGCTGATCCTGCGCCTATGGGCGTTGATGTGGGGATTGCCTTTGAAGAACGCCCACATCGACGAATCGGTGGTCCTTTTTTATTCCCTTCGTGTCTTGGCCGGAGATCCCAATCCGCAGGTTTTTTTTGACTACCCCGGCTTCTTCCTCTATCTGCTGTCGGCGGTCTTCCAGGGGACGCTTGCCGTCGCTCGGCTTTTTACCGGGCTCGACAAAGCCGCGGCGATGAAGGCCTACATGGATGGGACTTCCTCGTTGTTCCTGGTTACCGCCAGGCTCGTCACCGTTTCCCTCAGCCTGCTCACGGTTTATTGGGTTTACCGGATCGGACGCAAACGGGGGAATCTTTTCCAAGGGCTGACGGCTTCGGCCCTCCTGGCCGTCAATCGGCTTCACGTCTTGCACAGCCATTACGGAACCGTCGATATCGCGGCGGTTTTCCTGTCGGTGGTGGCCATCGATTTAACGATGGATTGCTGGGAGGGCGCGGATTGGAAAACCGGCCTTTGGGCCTCCTTCGTCGTCGGGTTGGCGGCGGCGACGAAATATTACCCTGGCGTCTTAGGTCTCTTCCTCCTGCCGGCCTTCTTGATCCGCGATGAGGGGAAACACTGGCGCATGGCCGGGCTTTGTTCTCTTGTAATCTTGGCGGGGTTTGCGGTGGGAAGCCCCTATTCCTTTCTGGCTTGGGGGGATTTCAGTTCGCGATTCGCGCACCTTTTCCCGAAAATATTTGGTGGCGCGCATTTGTCCGGCCGTGTTCTCGTTCTGCCCACGGTCGTACAC
>JACQPF010000087.1 GCA_016207625.1 Elusimicrobiota bacterium
ATCGGAGCCATATGGTTCTTCGCCAGGTCTTCGGTCCTGAACAATCCCTCCAACTTTCAAGCGGCCGAGGCCGTTAAATCGGTGGCCGCCAACTCGCCGGCGATCCTCTCCTATTTGGGGAAACTCTTTTTTCCGGTCCGGCTCTCGGTCTTTCCCGTCCGGGGAGACATCATGCTCTGGCCTGGGGTCGTCGCCCTCTTTCTCCTGGCCGCGCTGTTCATCTCGTCAAAACAAAGGAGGACGCCGCTGGCGGTTTTTGGAACCGCCTGGTTCCTCTTATTTATTGTTCCTTCCTTGGCGATTCCGGACACCTCCTCCAGCCAATATTTGATGTACCATCGGGCCTATGTATCTTCCTTGGGATTAGGGCTTCTGCTGGCATCGGTTTCATTTCCTAATTTTCCGCGGCGGGTCCTTCGCTCCGCGGGGGCCGTCGTCTTGGTTCTTTTTGCAGGCCTCAGTTTCGTCCACAGCAAGCATTTCAAGGACCGATTGAGCTTCTGGAAAAATGCGGCGGACACATCGCCTCATTCGGCTTTCGCGCGGAACAACTTGGGGGTGATGCTGTTTTTGGACGGCCGCCATGTGCTCGCCGATAAAGTAAGGGGTAAAGCGGTCGAGCTCGACGCCGCCGTACGATTGGTCCACGGGAATTTGGGCCTGCTCTTGATGAACCGCGGCGATCTCGCGGGGGCCGAGGAAGAATATAAAAAAGAACTGCTCCTCAATCCGCGCTATGACAACGTGCATTACAATTTGGGCCTCTTGTATCACCGGCAGGGGAAAGCCGAAGAAGCGGTGGACTTATGGAACCGGACTTTGGAATTGAACCCGAACTACGCCGACGCCTATGCGAACCTCATCATCCATTTCATCCAAACCCGCGACTTGAAACAGGCCGCGGCCTACTATAAGAGGGCCGCCGAAAAAGGGCTGGCCCTGCCGAAAGAAATCGTCGATTTCTTTGACAAAATGAGACCCACCCTGTAAGATACTTGTATGCCTTTCCTCCCGACGACAGAACAAGAAATGAAAGCCCTCGGCTGGGACCGGCCGGACGTGATCCTCGTGACGGGCGACGCTTACATCGACAGCCCCCACGTCGGCGTGGCCGTCATCGGTCGCTGGCTGGAAAAACACGGGTTCCGCACCGCCATAATCGCCCAGCCGTCCTCGTCGGATGGGCGCGACATCACGCGACTGGGCGAGCCCCGGCTTTTCTGGGGCGTGTCGGGCGGCTGCGTGGATTCCATGGTGGCCAACCACACGGCCCTGAAGAAATGGCGCAAGCAGGACGATTACACCCCCGGCGGCGTCAACGCGCGGCCCAACCGAGCCGCCATGGCTTACACCAACCTCATCCGCCGCCATTTCAAAGAGACGAAGCCCATTGTTTTGGGAGGCATTGAGGCCAGCCTCCGGCGTGTGGCTCATTACGACTATTGGGACGACGCCGTCCGCCGGTCCGTTCTTTTCGACGCCAAGGCGGACGCCATCATCTATGCCATGGGGGAGAAAACCGTTTTGGAATTCGCCCGCGCCCTCGATGAAGGCCGGGATTGGAGCCGCATCCGCGGCCTCTGCCGCATCGCCAAGGAAAAACCGGAGGGGATGTCGGCCCACTGGGCCGCCGACTGTCCTCGCAGCTCTGCGGAGAGGGCGGAGGGAAAATGGATCGAGCTCCCCTCATACGAGGAAGCCGCCGCCAGCAAAGACGTTTTCTGGCGCATGTTTGAAACCTTCGCCCTGGACGCGGCCAGCGAAACCACCGGGTTCGTGCAAAAACACGGGGACCGCTACCTCGTCCACAACCCGTCCCAGCCTCCGCCACGGGACGCGGAGCTGGACGACATCTATTCCCTGCCCTTCGAGCGCGACGCCCACCCCTATTACAAAACCGGAGAAATCCGCGCCCTGGAAACCATCCGCCAATCCATCACCACTCACCGCGGCTGTTTCGGCCAGTGCAACTTCTGCGCCATCGCGGTCCACCAGGGCCGGCAGGTGACGTCCCGCGGCGAGGACTCCATCCTCGAGGAGGTGCGCCGCATCGCCGCCCGCCCCGGCTTCAACGGCATCATCTACGACGTGGGCGGCCCCACGGCCAACATGTACGGCTACGTCTGCACGAAGGGCGGCGTCCCCTGCCGGACCAAGTTCTGCCTCATGCCTCAGACCTGCCAGAAGCTCGCGCCGGGGCATGCCCGGCAAATCGCTCTCTTAAAGCGGATCCTCCAGGTGCCGAAGGTGAAAAAGGTGTTCGTGTCGTCGGGGATCCGCTACGACCTCGTCGTGTCGGACGCCAAGGGCGGGCCGGCCTACGTGGAACAATTGGTGGAGCACCACGTCTCCGGCCAAATCAAAGTGGCCCCCGAGCACTACGACAACGACGTGCTCTCCCTGATGAACAAGCCGTCCATCAAGTCCCTGATGCGGTTCAAGTCCATGTTCGACGAGGCTTGCAAGAGGAAGGACAAGCGGTATTTCATGACGTATTATTTGATGGTGGCCCACCCGGGATGCGAAACGGAGCACATGTATAAGCTTCGAAGTTTTCTGCAGGGCGGCCTGCGGGCGACCCCGGAGCAGGTGCAGATCTTCACCCCCACGCCGTCCACGTTTTCCGCCGCCATGTACTATTGCGAGCGGGACCTCTCAGGAAAGCCGATCTTCGTCGAAAAAAACCCCTTCGGCAAAGACCGCCAAAAAAGCATGATACGAGGAAATCGCCGTCATTTCACAACAATCAGGTTTTGGTAAGTGGTTTTCCCGCTCTTCGATTTCATCCGCGCGATGTACCCGCCGGATTCGACGATGCGGCCGGACTCGTCCCGGCAGTTCCAGGCGAGGGCGGATCCGCCGGTCTCCTGTTGGGATTGATGAAAGACGATTTTCCCGGACAGCTCATGAACGGTGACCTCTTCGACGTCCAAATCGAAAACGGCCACATCGTTGATGTTGTCGACCAGCGTGGGGCTGAGGAATGACGTCCGGGAATTGGCGGAAGCCGCCGCCGCGGCGGGAAGCGGCCGAAGGGCGTAGATGGAGAAATGGGACACCCGGGCCGTGACCGTGTTGGCCGCGGGATCCACGGCGCCGCCGATGAGCCGCCATTGCTGCGCGTCTTGCCAATAAAGGCGCAGGTCCATTTCCGGGACGTCCCTGCCGTCCACGATCCCATCGTCATCCACGTCGGAATAGGGGAAGGAGAGCGTGGCGGGCTGGGTGAAGACGGTCGCGTCGCGTCCCACGACTTTGATGTCGTAAGCGCCGACGGCGGAATCTTCCGGGAGGAGCCTGGTCACGGTGATGGCCGCGACGCCTTCGCCGGGAGGGATGTGGACTTTCAAAGTTCCATCCGGGGCCGAATAGTCCCCGGCCCCGTCGTTTGAAATCGTCAGAGTTTCATTGAGAACGAGGGAGACAAAATTGAAAATTTGGACGGTGACGGATTGAGCCGCAATGTTCCCCGCGGCGTCCGAGGCCTTCAGCAGGAGCGTGTGGGGGCCGTTTGCTTCCACGCGCGTGTTCCAGGCGAAGGAGAGGGGAGATGTGGCCGACGTCGACCGGACGATGCCGTCGACGGAAAGGGTGACTTGGCCCACGGCCACGTTGTCGGCGGCGACGGCGTTGACCGTCA
>JACQPF010000094.1 GCA_016207625.1 Elusimicrobiota bacterium
AAGCAAAAACAAGCTCATTGCGGCGCCTCAGGGATCGGGGTCCTGACTGCCGATCGTCCAAACGGCGGCTTCATGCGCGTTCCCATTATTGAGCCTCGCACAATTGGTTCGCTTCGCCTTTCTTCATCATTTCAGGCCTCCGGCAAGACCAGGGAGATTATACTTGTTTCAACGGACCGATTGTTTTAAACTCAAAGCGGCGGGCTTTGATCGGCCCCCGAAAGAACCTGCGAATCGAGGACCCCATGAAAGTTTCCGTGGTCATTCCGGTCTACAACGAAAGCTGGACCATCCGTGAAGTCATCCGCCGCGTGATGGCCATGTCCGGCTGCATTCACGAATTGCTGATCGTGGACGACGGGTCGACCGACGGCACCCAGGAGCTGATTTCGAAAGCGACGGCGCAGTACGCGGGAGGCTCCGTCCGGATCCGGACGATCTTCAAGACCCGGAACGAGGGAAAAGGCGCCGCGCTGCGCGACGGGTTCAAAGAAGCCGAAGGCGACATCATCATCGTGCAGGACGCCGACCTGGAATACGACCCTCAAGACTACCCCCGGCTGGTGGAGCCCATACTCAAAGGACGGGCGGACGTCGTCTACGGATCCCGCTTCCTCGGGGCCGAACGGAACGTGATCATGTTTTGGCACATGGTGGCCAACAGGATACTCACTTTGCTGTGCAACATGTGCACGAACCTCAACTTGACGGACGTCTGGACCGGATACAAGGTCTTCCGCTCGAAAGTGATCCGGAAGATCCCCATTGAGTCCCGGGGCTTTAATTTCGAGCCAGAAATCACCATCAAACTGGCCAAATTGGGATGCCGGATCTATGAAGTTCCCATCCGTTTCCTGGCCCGGACCTACGCGGAGGGAAAAAAAATCGGCTTCAAAGACGTCTTCATCGCCCTCGGAACGATGGCGCGAACGGTCGTGACCGGCCAGCTCGGCGAAATGGCCACGGGAGAAAGGACCTTGCGCATGCTGTCCGCAGCCCGCCGGTATAACCAGTTCATCTACGAACAATACCGCCCCTTTTTGGGACGGGAGGTCGTCGAGATCGGCGCCGGGCTTGGCAACATCTCCTACTTCCTTCTGGACCGGGAACGCGTGGTCCTCACCGAAACCGACCCGGATTTCCTGGAGCTCCTCCGCCGCCGATTTGACGGCTGGAAATATGTTGAGGTCGCCCCCTTGGACATCGTCCACCCGGGCGCCGCATTCCAGTCGGCCGGGTTCGACACCGCCATTTGTTTCAACGTCATCGAGCACATCGAAGACGATCAGAAGGCCGTCGACCATATCGCTCGGCTGCTCAAGCCGGGAGGACAGGCCATCATCGTCGTCCCCGCCCACCGCTGGCTGTTCGGCTCCTTGGATAGGTGCGTGGGGCATTACCGGCGCTACACGCGCTCGACGTTCAACCCGTTGCTCGCGCGCGCGGGCCTGGACGTCGCTCAATCAAAATATTTGAATCCCCTGGCGGTGCCGGGATGGTTCGTGAACGGCCGGATCCTGCGCCGCAAGATCATCCCGGACTTCCAGCTCGCCCTGTTCGACCGGTTAACGTTCCTAATCCGGCTCTGCAACCTCTTCCATTGGCCCTTCGGGCTTTCCCTTTTCACCGTCGCCCGCAAACCGAAATAAACTAGCCCTGAGACGGCCGGGCGGACGCCAGCGGGATGAGGCGCTGCGCCGGCGGAAGCTCGGATTCCCGCAAGCGCGTCGTGAGCCAAAGCGGGTCTTTTTCCTGCAAAACATAATCGAAGTAATCGGCTTTTTTCAAATCGATCCAATCCCTCCGCACTTCAATGCGGCTGCCCAGCTTATGCCGGAACATGATGTAAAGGAAGGTCGAAACGGCGTCCTTGAAGTGCTTCAAGTTCGAGATGCGGCGCAGGCGGCGCAGGACGGCTTTGGGCCGGCCGTAGAACCTCTTGTGGGCGTATTGATAAAACCGGAGGACCTCGTCCTCCGTCACGGTCGGAAGCCTGAGGAGCATTCCGGAGAGCTCATAGTCCTGCCACTCCTCGGTCTTCAAGCATCCTGTTTCCTTCGCCCATTTGAAAAGCTGCGTCCCCGGATAGGCCGTCGAGATATTGAAGAGCGCCAGGTCCGGGTCCAGCTTCAGGCAAAAATCCAGCGTGTTCCGCATGGTCTGGGCGGTCTCTCCCACGTTGCCGAATATGAATGTGGCCCGCGACTCAATCCCCGCGTCCCGGGCGATCTGAACGGCCCGGATGGTCTTCTCCTTGTCGATGTCTTTTCGGATGTTCTTAAGGATTTCTCCGTCGCCGGCCTCCACGCCGAACATCACTTGATGGCACCCGGCTTTCTTCAAGGCCTTGGCGGTCCCCTCATTGAAAAAGTCGGTCCGCGCGAAACAGGTCCAGGTGACGTTCACGTCTTTGCTCGCCATGAGCTCGCAGAACTTCATCATCTCCCGGCGCATGACCGTGAACGTATCGTCGTAAAACTGGATCTCCCGGATCCCGTATTTTTTCTTGAGCTGGAGGATCTCCTCGACGACCAGCTCCGCGGACCGGCAGCGCAGCCGCGTCAGGGCCGAGTTGCAGAACGTGCAGGTTCCCGGGCACCCCCGCGTCATTAACATGTTGATGGCCGGCAGGCGCTTGTAGGCCCCCACGGACGGATAGTACTTGTGCATGGGCACGAGGTGATAGGCGCTGAAGGGCAGGGCGTCCAGGTTCGTGATCAGGGGAGCCGGAGGGTTGTGGACGACGGAGTCGCCTTGACGATAGGAGATCCCCCGGATGTCTTGCCGGGGATGTCCTTGAACGATGTTCCAAAACGTCTCCTCTCCGTCCCCCCGGACCACCACGTCGACGCAGGCGTTGCTGAGGGTCTCCGCCGGCAGCGCCTCCGCATGCACGCCGCCCATCACCACCGGGACGTCGCCGAGCGTCTCTTTCACCAGCCGCGCCATCTTGTGGGCGGGCGAGGACGTCACCGTCATCGCCGTAATCCCCACCCATTTCGGGCGGATCTCCCGAAGCGACAGTTTGAACTGCTCCGCCGTCAACTTTTCAACGTGCGTATCCAAAACGCGGACCCGCGCGCCGTTCTTCTCCAAAACGGCCGCGATCGAAAGGAGCGACAAGGGCGGCATGGCGGCGCGGATGCCGTGCCAAATATTGTCGTCCTTGGAGGTCCAAGGGGGGTTGATCAATAAAACATCACATCCGGTTGACATGGTTCCGCTCCAGTTCAGAATAAATTTCTTCCATCCGTCGTCCGTAGGCGGTGATGTCGCACATCCGCCTCACCCGCTCGGCCCCGGCCCGGCCAAAGGCCTCCCGGCGAGCCCGGTCGTTCACCAGTTCCGCGATCTTCGCCGCCAGCGCAGCGGGGTCGCGGGGGGGGACGAGATGGCCTGTCGCGTTTTGCCGCACATAAAACTCCGACGTCCCCGTCGCCACAACCGGTTTGCCGAACGCCATGGATTCAATGATGTCGCGGCCCCAGGGATCTCCGCTCGGCGAAGGGCGTACAACCACGTCCATGGCTTTGAGCGCTTCAAAGATCTCATAGGTATAGGGCAGAATGAGCAAGCGCTCCTGCAGCTCGTTGTCCTCGATGAACCGGCGGACCTCGCCGTGATAATCCCCAGCGGAGTCGACCCCCATCATCACGAACCGGAAAGGCTGACGGCAAGCTCCCTCCTTCAAAAGGATCTTCAAGGCCTGGAGGAAATCGAGGTGCCCCTTGGACGGATGGAACTTCCCCATCATCGCCACCAGCACGCAGTCTTCCGGGATCCGGCGCTCCCGCCGCCAGCCGGTTTCCATGGAATCGATGGAACTGAAATCAAAAGGGTTGGGCATCACGGCCAGGCCGGGATGTCCCTCGAACGGCGCCGCCTCGTTGTCGCTGATCGTCACGATGGCGTCGGAATACTTCCGGATGGTGCCGATGACGTCGCGCCGGATGAAACCGTTTCCGGGAACGCTCAACAGCTCGCGAACGTGAGTCACGATCTTGACGCGGCAGATCCGCTTCACCCAAAAGTAGAGGTGCGGGAACACCGTGGTGTTCACGTGGAGGATGTCGATCTTCCTCCGCGACAATTCCCGGGCGAAAGAGACGCAGGGGAAACCCCTCCGGAGCAGGTATTGCGGGAACGTGGACTGGGACGCTTGGTTGTAATGGATCTGCGGAAGGCGGACGAGGTCGACGGAACGGCAGAATTTCAAGAAGTCCTTTTTCATTTCCTCCGACCGGCAGCGGGTGACGAACACGTGTTTTTCAAACGGAGCGTCCCGGAGGGACTTCAACAGCAGGAACAGGCTGGCCGTCGCGCCGCCGAAGTAGAGGCCGTGGCCCAGGTAGGCCACATTTTTCGCGTTCATGCCCGCCCCGCTTGGCCGGGCTCTTGATCGCCGCCGCCGGACGCCAGCGTCTTTTTCAACTCCGATTTGTCCGGATACGTGATCAACACGGCCCTGTGCCGGCCGTGGAAGACGAAAAAGCTCCCGGCGGCGACGGCGGAGGCGCCGCCGAACCGGACCGCGTCGCGGAAATCCTCCAGGCGCCCGGCCCCTCCCATGGCGATGACCGGGATGCGCACGGCCTGGCAGACCGCCCGCACCAAGTCCAGATCATAACCCGACATCGTGCCGTCCCGGTCGACGGAATTGAGCGCGATTTCTCCCGCGCCCAAACGCTCCAATCGCACCGCAAAATCGCGCGGGGAAAGGGAGGTCGGCCTCCCGCGGACGTGATCGTAAACGCGGCCCTGGCCCCAGAAATTCTTTTTGACGTCGATCGACGCGACGATGCTTTGGGATCCGCAGGCTGAGGACGCCTGTTGGATGAACTCGGGCCGCTCCAAAGCGCAGGCGTTGATGATCACCTTCTCGAAGCCGATGGAGAACAGGCGTCGCGCATCCTCCAAGCTGCGGACCCCTCCTCCATAGCCCATGGGCATGAAGGCTTCGCGGGAGATCTTCGACAAAAGCGGGAAATCGGGCCCGGCGCCCCGCCGGCTGGCCTCGATGTCCAAGAGCACCAGCTCATCCACTTCTTTATCGTTGAAGATCCTCACCGCGTTGATGGGGTCTCCCACGTAGGTGGGGTTCTTGAACCGGACCGTTTTCACCAATCCTCCGTTGCTCAATAAAAGACAGGGTAAAACACGCGTTTCCAGCATCGTCAAAGCCCCACGAAATTCTCGATGACCTTCAGGCCGAACTTATGGCTTTTTTCCGGGTGGAACTGGGTGGCGAAGAGGCGGCCTTTCTGAAGGGACGACACGAAATCGATGCCGTATCGGGTCGTACTCAGCACATCGGCCCGGTCTTCGCAGACCACATGATAAGAATGCACGAAATAGAAACCCGGGTCTTCGAACATGTCCCGGTAGAGCGGGGACGGCCGGGCGATCTCGATCCGGTTCCAGCCCATGTGCGGGACCCGCAAGGAAGCGTTTTCCCCCTCGAACCTGAACCGCACCGTCTTCGCATTGATCCACCCCAGTCCGGGCAGTGAGCCTTCTTCGCTGCTCTTCGTGAACAACTGCATGCCGAGGCAGATCCCCAGGATCGGGGTTTCCTCTTCAATGACTTTACGGCGCAGGACATCCACCAACCCCATGGCCCGTAAATTCTGAATGCCGTTGTCGAAAGCGCCGACGCCCGGCAAGATGAGCTTTTCCGCCTTTTCGATCTCGCCGGGGGTTGAAGCGGACACGGCCTGGCCGCCCGCCTTGCGCACCATGTTGACGATGGAGCCGATGTTCCCCATGCCGTAGTCGACGACGATCACGCTCATCCTCGTGCCAGGCCCTTCACCACGCCGTAGGCTTTCCTCAAAAATTGGAAATACCAGGACCGCTCATACGACGGATAGTCCCCGAACCGCTTGGGAGGAGCCTGCATGATCTCCTTATAAATTTGCTCCGAAATCCCGAGTTTTCCGATGAAATACTCCGTGTGCTCTTTTAACAGCGCAGGTTCGTAAAGCGGTTTCTGCAGTTCTTCCAGCGCCCGCTCGCGCGTGATCTGCCCGGAGACGATCAGGCTGGACAAATGGGCTTTCCGCTTGTCGAAACCGAACTTCGCCGGCAGGATGTGGGCCTGATAAAAGCGGGTGTAGAGCGACTCGTGGTGCTTGCCGCCGTAGTCTCTCCACCCCAGCTCCTCCCCCAGGACCCGCATCGCATCCCGCTTCACATAATCGCAGTAATCCAGGATGCTGATCCATTGGATTCCGATGACCCTCCGGTAGAAGATTTCCTGAAGGAGCGTCATGTGGGGGAAGGTTTTCAGCTTCGCGCGGCCGAACAACCCATGGACGCTCCTAATATACTTCCAGTCCGCATGCCCATGGGACCACCGCCTCGGCAAAATGGATTCGGTGCTCAGGTTCGTTCCGCCCAAGATGTACCGCACGCCCCACTTGGCGGCCGTCCGGTAGAGGATGGAAATGATCGCGTGGTCGCTGGGGATTTCACTGTCGGGCGTGGACGCCTTCAAGAACGAAAGCTGCAGGTCCTTGAACTCGTTCCAGTCGATGACGAAGGTGGAGAGGTCGATGTCCAATTTCTTCAAGAAGCTCTCCACGTTCATCACGGCCAGTTCGGAATCCCAGCCGTTGTCCAAGTGGACCGCCAGCGGCCTGAGCCCTGCTTTTTTGACGACATAGGCGGCGTAGGAGCTGTCCACGCCCCCGCTGACCCCGATGACGCAGTCGTAGCGTTTGCGTTTGCCGTCCCTCCGGATCGCCTCCGCCAGGGAGGCGAACCGGAGCGCCTTTTCCGCCGCCGGCAAACAATAAGGGTCCGCCGTTTTCAACATGCGCTCGGCGTTCCGGCAATGGCTGCAGCTCCCTTGATCGTCGAACTCAATTTCGGGGTCGGTGGTGTCCATCACGCACGTTGAGCAAACTCTGAGTACCGTCATGTCATTGAGCCCATGGATTCCAGGGCATCTTGTAGACCCGGGCGCTGACGATCCATGTCAGCACAAAACTGGCGAAGAGCGCCAAAGCCGACGCCTGGGCCGCGCCGACCGCTCCGTTCAGCGTAATGAGCGCGTAGTTCAACACAATATTGAGAAGGGCCACTCCGAACGTCACGGCGGCGAGGTATGCGGTCTTGTTCGCAAAGAAGATGTAGTTGGTCACCATGTAGTACATGCCGCTGAATGAAAACCCCAACGACAGCCAGAAGATGTACCTCTGGGCTCCGACGAAGTCTTTCCCCACAAAAAAGGACAGGAACCAGGGGGCGACCGCGGAAAAGATCAGCGCAATGACCAGGATCCCGGCAAAGTAAGAATAGGTGAGTTTCACGACCATTTTCTTGATGTTCCTGTCGTCTTTGCTGAGCTGGTTGAACAGCCAGGGAGAATACGCCTGATTAAACGACGCGGCAAGCATTTCGATGGCCAGCGCCAGTTGAAAAGCCACGGAATAAATCCCTGCGTCGGCCAAGCTGACCATCTTGGCGATAAAGACCCTGTCCGATTGACTGATCAAAAACCCCCCGATGGCGTGCGGGATCAGGGGAACTCCGAACCTCAACGCATGGCGGATGTGATCTCCTTTCGGCTCCATGTCTATCTTTTTGCTCTTGACCAGGAAGAGTCCTCCGATCAAGGCGAAGAAGAACACCGTGATCACGTGGGCGCCTATCCGTCCCCGCCAATTCATGTGCAGCAGGACGACGAACACAATCGAAAGGCCGATGTTCATCGCCGTTTGGAGGTTTTGGAAAACCCCGAAGATCAGCGCCTTATGCTCGACCTGCCACAAGATCATGACGATGAAAATGATCGCCTGGCACGCCGAGCCGAACACGACCGCCCACAGCCAACTTCCAGGGAATTGAGTCAGGCTGTGAACAGGCTTGGCCAGCAACTGAAGGATCAAGAAAGCAATGCACGCGTTCGCCAGGATGATCAGGACGCAGTTTCCGATGTAGCGTGAAAGGTCCGGATCTTTTTTATCGAAATACTTGACGCTCACGGCCCCGTGCAGGCTGAGACCGACGAATGGGTTGGCGATCCCCTGTATGACGCCGAACATCGCCACGATGCCGTAATCGGCGGGTGTCATGTACCGCGTGAGCACCGGCATGATGAGAAATGGGATCGCCGCGTTCAGTATGCGGGAAACCGAATAGACGGCGGTCGACTGAAACAAATGCGAGCTTGCCGCTCGCCGGCACAACTCGACTAACGCCGGCAACTATTCCCCCGCAACGGCTTTCCCGCAGGCCGATCGGATCGTTTGGATGATCCGGTCTGAATCCGCCGCCTCCAAATACGGGTGCATGGGGAGGCTGAAAATCCGGGCGGCCGTCCGCTCCGAAACGGGGAAGCTCCCGGACGGATACCGTAACGCCTTGAACGCCCCTTGAAGATGCAGAGGCTTGGGGTAGTGGATCGCCGTCGGAACACCGGCGTCCTTGAGCGCTTCCATCAGCGCGTCGCGCCGGTCGCTCTGCACGGAATACTGCGCCCAAGCGGAACGGCAGCGGGGCGGAATCACGGGGACTCCCACGAGGCCTTTCAAGCTCTCCGAATACCGGGCCGCCACGCGCTGGCGGGCCTCAACCTCATCCTCGAAAACGTCCAGTTTGGCCAGCAGGATGGCCGCCTGCAATGTGTCCAGCCGGCCGTTGATGCCGATCCTCACGTTGTCGTATTTGTCCGATCCTTTGCCGTGCACCCGGATGGAATCCATGACGGCCGAAAGCTCCGGATTGTTCGTAAACACCGCGCCCCCGTCTCCATAGCCCCCCAAGGGTTTGGCCGGGAAAAAGCTGGTGGCCGCCAAATCGCCGAAACCGCAAGCTTTCTTTCCCTGATACATTCCCCCCATGCTTTGGGCGGCGTCCTCCATCATGAAGAGTCCGTGCTCCTTGGCGATATTTTGTATGGCATCGTAGTCGGCCGGCAAGCCGAAAAGGTCCACGGGGATGACGCCCCGCGGCTTCAAGTTTTGCGGCGAACCCGGGCTCGGGGCTTTCCCGCCGCGGAGATCTTCCACGGCCTTGCGGAGGGCCGCGGGGTCGATGTTGTAAGTGACGGGGTCAATGTCCACGAAGACCGGAGTGGCCCCGAGCAGCGCGACGACCTCCGCCGTGGCGATGAAGGTGAAGGGTGT
>JACQPF010000090.1 GCA_016207625.1 Elusimicrobiota bacterium
CCTTTGCGCCTATCCTTATCTTATGGAGAGGGGGCGCCTGTCTTCCAAAAAAAGGGCCATTCTCGTTGCCGAGGACGAGCCCGACAACCTCTCCCTGTTCGTTCGGCTCCTGGAGGGCCAGGGCTACCATGTTGTCGGCGTTTGCGACGCTGCCCAAGCGGTGAAGGTTTTGAACAATGGCAGCGTCCGAATCGACGTTTTGGTGACGGACAACCAACTGCCGGGCATGACGGGGGTCGCTTTGGCGCAATACGCGAAACGAACGCGACCCAAGATCCGTGTCGTGGGCATCAGTGCCTTGGCCCGACTCATCAAGCCCCTGGATTCGCCCTTTGACGGCCTTCTTCAAAAGCCCGTTCGCGCGAGGAAGCTCCTGGGAGAAGTGAAACGATTGTTCCAGGCCTGATGGCTTCCTACTTTTGGGAGGGCTCCTGCCGCTTGTCCATCCAAGGCTGCACCGCGGTCAGGAGTATTCCCACCTCTCTCAAAACGTTGATCAAGCGGTTCACCTTGGCTGCGAAAGACAAAGAAAAGCCCGCCCCGAAGATTTTCAGGAGCGTGTCCAAGTCCTCCGGGCTGATGAAGCCCAGAAAGGAGGTCACAACGGCGCCGAGCGCCAGCCCGCCCAGAACGTAGGACTTTTTTCCTTCCAACGCACCCCGCCATTTCACGAGGAATTGGATCATGGTTTGATACCTCTCTTTCTGAAGTTCTCGTTTTAAAAAGAACATCCCGACTCTCTTGATGAAGTTCATTTTATCCCTCCCGCCAGAGGAACACCTCCGGCTTTTCTTTGAAGGCCCAGTTCAGGCCCTTGCCGATGAAATTGTCCGCGCCTACATTTATGACCTTGGGGACAGGGCCGCCCCACTTCCGGGAAATCTCCGCCACACCCGGCCGGACCACGACCACATGGCCGTGGGGCTGGTCTTGCTGGCCGGCCACCACCAGATGGCCCTCGTTCGCGTAGGACTGGGCTTCATCGATGGGGATGCGGACCCATTCTGAAGAACTTCGCATCAAGGCCACCATTCGGTTGGCCAGCAGGGATTTGAATTTTTTGTAACCCATCCGTTCGGACACGGCCTGGACCGCTTGGTTGCAGAACGTCATTCCCTGGCGCGGCTTGAAGTGCGGGTTGTCATAGGCTTCGCAGAAGGCATCGATAAGGCGATAAAGGTCCGGCATGTCTATTTCCCCAGGGCGTACGCGATGGCCAGGACCGCGCCCACGCCCAGGGCGCCGAAAAGCGGGCCGAAAATAAAGAGAGCGATTTGGCGCCCGATTTTTAGCTCAAGTTCATGGCGCTGGATGGCGGTCTCTTGGAGGTTTTGGGACTTCTGGAACTCCACCAGGACCCCCTTGAGCCCGGCCAATTCCTGGAGCACCAAATCCAGTTTGGTCTCCAGGGAGGTCAGGCGCTCAGGAACAGAGGGATTGTCAGGGGACACGGGCTATTCCTCCAAGTAGTTTACGGTGAAGAAACATTTTTGGGCCACCGGAAAAGAGAGAGTCTCAGCAATCAGCGTTTCATTGACAGCGCCCTTGATCTTCATGGGGACCAGGACGCCGGCTTCATCTGCGCGGTAGACCTTGCGGATCACCTTGCCCCCGGTGAATTTCACTTGCGCCTCGTAGCCGCTGGCCGGCGAAGGCGTGATGGACACCCCCTTCACCACCAGCCGTTTGCCGGCGGCGGGGGTGATGAAGGTCTGCTGTGCCGTCCCCGACAGTTCCAGCGTTTCGGTCTTCATGGCCACGTCATCGGGCAAGAGGCCGCTGACCGGGAGCGGTTTCAAGTTGGTGACCCGCCGCGTCTCATTGTTCTCCGCAAAAAGCAGGGTGGGAACCCGGTTCCCATCCTTTAGAGCGTCTTCATTGGGCATTGGTTTTTCCTCCTCGAATTCGGTTACTCGATCATCTCCGCGTCAACGGAAAATCCGGCCGTCTTGAGCCTCTCGGTGTACGGAAAAGGCATGGATTCCATTTTCCAGGCCACGTCGAAGATGTCACGGGGCCGGGCCTTGGGCTCGGGATAAAAAGTCACGAGGGGGTGGTCCCGATAGACCTTTTCCAGCTCGTCCTTCTTGGCCGCGTCCACCAGGGAGACGCCCCACCGGGCCGTGAACTTGTGGGAGCCTCGGTAGGCGATCAGGTTGCCGTTCAGGGTCCGCAGATGGCCGGACTCAAAGAGCTCCCGTTTGGGCTCATATTTGTCGAAGTTGGGCAGGACCGAGAGCAGCCGGCCCGCGTAGACCTCGCCCAACTTCTTGAGATGGTTGGACGGGTTCGTACTATAAGCCGAGACAAAGAACATGGCCGTGGAGGTGGGCTCGAAGGTGAGCACTACGTCCGGACCGGAGAACTCCAGGTTGAATTCTTTCTTCACGCTCTGGTTGATGTCCAGAAGCCGGATAAAGGCGGTCCTGTAGTTGGTGTTCAGGAGGATCAAGGTGTCGATGAGCCGTTCCTCCAGGAACCCCGTCGCGTCCAAAAACTGCACCGCCACCCCGGCCAAGAAGCCGTCCGTGTTGTTGGTGGACTGCCATTGGGTGCTCGGGTCCTTATCCGCCACGAGCTTGGCCAAGGAGGAATTAAAGACCGAGTCAATGAACGTTCTTCGCCCGACTTCGTTCAAGGACAGGATGAGCGGCCGGTCCTCCTCCAGGAAGTCGTAGCTGTAGTCGATGTCCACGCCGGACACCGTGGGGCTCATAGACAGCCCTCGTACCAACGTGATCTGGGTTTCCAGGATCACGCCCGCCCCGGCCGGGATCTCCCCAGCGCCCAAGGGCAAAGGGTCGCTGAAGGGCGCGGCCTCCACCTCCTGCACCGTATCCCCGGCCCGGAACTGGACCTGGACGCTTCCCCCTTGGGAGACGTCCCCGCTCAAGGAATAGTGCGTGGCCTTCACCCGCTGCGGAAAGGTGTCCCGCAAACGGAGGAAGCCCGTGGGCGGCACGATGGGCTGGCCCGAGAGCTTGAAGTAGTCGAATCGATAGCGCGACTTGTGCATGAAATGGGACCGGGCGATGTCGAGATAGATGTCGCCCGACAGGGAGCGCAGAGGAGGCGATTCCGTGGTCTGCATGAAGACTTGGTTGGGGTCATCGTTCCTGTAGGCTTTCATGATCATGCCGCCGCCCGGCCCCTTGGTGGCGATGAATGTCACCGGGATGTTGGACATGGGGACGGACTGGCCCACGTTGAAGCCGAAGACATTGAAGCCTGAGAAGTTCTCCCACTGGTTGGTCGAGCTGGAAAAAGCCTTCTTGCCGGCGGTAGTAAAGACGACAGGCAGGATGCTCAGGATGCCGGACCCCGGCGTGGCCGCGAAGGTGAGCTCCCAGAGGAGGCGGTTCTGGAAATCCGTGTTGCCCATGGGCGGATCAAAGAAAGCGCCTTGGAGCATGGCGATCCCCCACTCATTCTGGTGGGCGGAGGAGTTGCCCGGCCCCAGGTTCTCCCAGAGGAACCGAGTCTCTAGTTCAACGCCTCCTCGGGCGGAATTGAAGGCCACCTCCATGAGCTTCTCGCCGGAGTCGTTGGGATACTCAAACTGCAAGAAACCGCCGGTTTCGACAGGCGCCTCGCCGAAGTCCATAAAGTCAGCGGAGGTCTTCCATTGGGAACTCAAAACCCCGTCGTTGAAGTCGTCCACCAAGTCCAAGGGCGTGGTGCCGTCCACGATCTTGATGGCGGGCTGGGAGATATCCACGCGGAAGTTCTCCACGGCCCTCTGCCAGTCACTGACGGTCTTATAACCGAAGCGGATCATGTCATAGCCTCCAGTTCACTTCCGTCCGGCGCTTCACGTCATCGTGGGCGATCCCCACGACCCGGGCCGAGAAGGTCTGGGCCAGATGCGCCGGCTGGGCGATTTGGAGGGTCACGGGGTCCCCCGGCTCCAGCTCCGGCATGTAGCGGACGATCAAGGTCCCGCGCTTCTTGGGGTCCTTGTAGCGGCGGTAGTACCGCTTGCCCATGGAGGTGGCCAGGTCCACGTCCGAGGGAAACATGAGGCTTCCGCCGCCGACTGAAAGAGCCCTCTCTTCAAACTGGTCGTTGGAGGTGGGAAACGGGTCGCCCTCGGTCTGGGAGTTCACCGTCACTGAAAAGGAGCCGAAGTGGGCCTCGATCCGGTTGAACACCCGGTCCCAGCCGGGCGTGAGGGAGGACACCTCGATGATGTTGGACTCATCCAAGACGGCCACGGGGGCCGTGGAAGAAGACTTGTTGCGAAAGAAGAACCTCCCGTCGCCGTTCACGCCGATCTCGTAGTCGGCGATCTTGGCCAGCTCCTTGATTACGTCCAGCACTTTGCGGGTGCCCACATTGGCCAGAGAGAGGAACACCACGCTGGTGCTGTAGACAAAGAAACTCTCCCGGAAAAGCGGCGCGGTCGTTCCCGCCGGGTTCAGGAGAATGAGCATGAGGAGCTTGTCGGGGCTGGACCCCTGGGCCCGGGCCAACTCATCGGAGGTGATCTCATCGCCCGCGCCCACGGCCCGGTAAAAGGAGAAGCCGCTCAGGTTGTTGGCGTTGTGGGCCGTGAATCGCCGAACTGTCCCGCCGTTCGCGTCGAAGATCGCCGTCCACCGATCCCAGAAAATCGGGGTGGTCCCTGGATCGATGACGGGGGAAATCGCCAGGCCGGGCAAAAAGAGTCGGCGCACTGAGCCGAAGGTCGGCCCCTCCGAGCCCCGGATTTCGATTTTGAACTTGAGGAACCGCCGGGAAGTGGTGTTGCTGAAGGTGCCCAAATTCCCGCCGTTGGCCACGGTCTGCTCGGGGTCAAAGGAATTGCCGTCGCCGCTGAAGGCGTATTTGAAGCTCACGTCCAGGCTGTTGCCGTTCACTTCCGCGAAGAAGGAGCCCAGGGTGTCCAGTTGGGAGAAGCTGATGAGGTTCGGCAGGTGGACCGTGTAATCGATGACCTTCTCCCAGGTGCCCACGGGTGGGGTGAGGTCATCCGCCATGCGGAAGTAATCGATTTCCAGGAATTGAAAACCGAAGGCCTTGGCCCGGAAGCCGTTCACGGAGCCGGCCCCCGAGCCTAAGAAACCGGAGGCCACTTCCGCGCCGTCCACCCGAAACCGCCACGTGCCGGCCGCATCGTCCAGCTCCAAGCGGTAACTGTGGAAGACCGTGGAGTTTTGGAAAAGGCTGATCGTGGAGGCGCCTTCGATCTGCACATGGAACCCGTCGGTGAAAAGCACCCGGACGCCGCGCGTGGAGCCGAAAGGGAAGAAACTGGACACCTCGAAGGTCCCGGTGTTGGGCGACCACTTGAAGCGCCAATAGAGGCTCCGGCGGGGGAAGGCGCCGTTCACGTTCTCCATGATCCAAAAACCGTTGGTGGCCACGAACATAGAGAGGACGCCGTTCTCCACCTTCTTGTCCGAGGTGTTCACCTCGCTCTCGTTCCAGCCGGACTCCTGGTTGGGCAGGACATCCGCCTCATAGCGGGCGGGCCAGTGGACGATGAGGGAGTCGGGCACCTTGCTGAAATTGATCCCGGACGCCGTGCCGGACTGCCATTCGGCCTGGGTTTCCAAGGGGTCTAGGGTGAGGGCCCCGTCGCCCGGGGGCGGCGCGGGCTCCGACGCGACCCGGGCCTGGACCAGGGAATAGGCGTTGAAGTCCGATTCCAGGGTGTGCAGCATCTCGGCCGAGAAGGACGGGTCCGGGAAAGTGACCGGCTCGATCTTGTCCACCTGGACCTCGGGCACAAGCGCCAGAACGTCCTGGACCACCTGGTGGATTTGCTGGTTCGTTTTCCAGCGGATGTAATCCACTTGAACATCCTGGCCGGGCCCGGGCTGGGTGGGGCTGAAGGTGATCTTGGCTGGCTTCCCGATCTCGTTCAACTGGGAGACCGAATAGTTCTTGCCCGGCCGGGATTTGACCCCGGCCACGCGGACCTCCTTAATGATCCCCACGCCGTTTTGCCCCGTGAAAAAGTCCGCCTTAACTCCGTCGCCCATGCCGATAAATTCGTGGGGCACCAGGATTCCGGCGCCTTCCGAGGAACGGGTCTCCAGGAAGACTTCCATACCCCTGAGCGTGATCTGGAGGGTGGGTCGCCGGGAGTCCTGCAGCACATCCTCCATCACGCCCGTGAACATGGGGAACACTTCCTCCGTGGAACCGGGTTTGAGTCCCAAGCGGACCCGGACCTTGGACCTGTAACGGAGGAACCCGTTGAAGCGAGACGAAGTCTCGTCCCACAGGCGGGCGGAATTGTCCACCTCGATCCGGAGGTTGGAGGACTTAAACTCGTTCAAATCGTCGGTATCCAATTTCCAGGACAAGCGGTCCATCATCACGATCTCCGGGGTGATGTCGATGGGCGTAGGCTCCCAGGAATTGCCGTCCGGAAGACGGCGGAAAAGCTCGATCCTCCGCACCGGGCGGATTTCGTGGGACTGCTGCATGGCCTTGTATTCGGTCGAGACCGATTTCATACGCTTTCCACCCCGAGACGGCCGGACTGGGCCTGGGACAGGATGGACTTCACCAGCTCCGCCCCTTCCATGGCCCCGTTCCGGGTGACCTCGGAAATCCGCCGCATGAGGACGCGGACCTCGTCGTCCCCGGCGCCGTTCACCGTGAAATGGTTCGTTTGTTGGACCGTGACCTGGATATTGCCGCCCAGGCTCCCGGCCTTGTTGAGCGGGATCACGGCTTCAGGGCCCGCTTCCCCGATGAGGCCCAAGGTGGGCTCGGTCACGATGCCGCCATGCTGGTACTTCTTGAAAAGGTTCTTGCCCACGGTGGCGAAGACGGCCACGGCGCCCAGAGCGCCCAACCCGCCGCCACCGCCAGCGCTCTCGGAGGCGGTCTTGGCGATGGCGGCCTCGATCTTGATCCGCACGAACGTCTCGATGGCCACCCGGAGCACGGTGTTCAGGATTTCCTTGTAGGCCTTCTCAAAGCTTTTGCCCTCCAGGATCATGTCGGCCACGGCCTTGGCGCTGGCGCCGGCGATGGCCTTCTGCACCTGCTCGGTGGTCTCCTGGATGGCCTTCAGGTTGGATTCCCGCAGGAGGCGGCTCTTCGTCTCCGCCTCCTCGGTGATGGCGGCCTTGGCCAGGATCAGGTTGATCTCGTCCTGTTGGGTCTTGGCGCTTTTGTCGAAAATCTCCTGGACGGCCCGGAGCTTGGCCTCTTTCTCGATCTCGATCCTCTGGAGTTCGGCCTCGGTGTTGAGGCCTTTCAGGTCCTTGATTCCCGCTTCGGTTTCGCTCAGTTTGTCTTTCAGCTCCGCCGAGGCCCGCTCCCTCTCCGCCTTTTCTTTGTCGATTTCTTTTTGGGCGTCCTTGGAATTGCCGACCTTGATGGCTTTCTCTTCATTGGAAAGGTCGATACGCTTTTTGGTGGAGCGGGCCTCGATCTCGTCCACTTGGTCGGCGGTGTCTTGCACCGTCCGCACAAAGGCGGCCTTGAACTCCTCCACCTGGCCCGCGGCGTCCTTGAAATTCCCGGCGAACACGTCCGCCGCCGCCTTCGCCACGGCCTCGAACCCTTCCACGAGGATGAGAAAAGCGCCCGCCGCCACCGTGGCCAACTGCTCAAAGCCGGTGGTGAGGAAGTTGACGCCTTTGAGGAGCCCGTTCACAATGATGAGGACGCCGGTCCCCACCTGCTCCTTGAAGTCGTCCAGGATGTTCCGAGTCTTGGCCAGCTCCACGCCGAACCCCTGCTCGCTTTCAGCCGCGCCCAGGAACTTCTGGGAGAGGGCGTCCACCACTTCCTGGGCCGTGTCCGCTTCGCCGATGAAAGCGCCGAACTCGTTTTTGAGGGCCCGAACCCGGGAGGCGTCTCCCTGAAGGACCGGGGCGAGGAGGTCCATGACGGTGTTGAAGTCCTTGCCGGATTGGGAAGCCAAGCCGAAGACCAAGCGCGTGGCCTGCATGGCCTGGCCCACGTCCCCGGTCACGCGAACGAGTTTCCCCATGGCCTCAAAGGTCTGGGTGTCGGAGAAGCGGGTCAACCCCTGCTGCTGTTGGGCGAAGGCAAGGACGTCGTCCTTGACCTTCCCGAAGGAACCTCCTGTGGCATCAACGGCAAAAGCCAGGCGGTTCAGGGCCGCTTCCTCTTCCAGCGCGGCCTCGGCTGAGGACTTGAAAAAAGCGACCAAGCCGGCGGCGCTGC
>JACQPF010000091.1 GCA_016207625.1 Elusimicrobiota bacterium
GCCGTGCCGACCTCCCTGAGCCGCTCGAGCGCCTCCCGTCCGTGGGCCGCCTCAACGACGTCGAAACCCGCGTCCTTGAGGATCCGTTTCAAGATGGTTCTCACAGCGACTGAATCATCGATGATAAGCGCTCTCATGGTCTCTCCTTTGCCGTTAAAATCGAAAACGTCCCACCAGTTTCTGAAGCTCCGACGCCATGCGGGAGAGCTCCATCGCCGCCTTGCGGGTCTGGTTGACCCCGCCGGAGGTGTCCTGCGCTGCCTGAGCGACGGAGGCGATGCTTTGCGCGATTTCTGAGCTCCCCTTGGCCGCCTCGGCGGCGTTCCTCCCGATTTCGTTGGTGGTGGCGCTCTGTTCTTCAACGGCCGAGGCGATGGTGTTCTGGAAATCGTTGATTTGGGCGATGATGGCGCTGATCTTGGCGATGGCCTCCATCATGCCCTGCATGTCCTTCTGGGTCGCTTCGATTTTCCGGCTGATGTCTTCGGTGGCCTTGGCGGTCTCCTTGGCGAGGTCCTTCACCTCGCTGGCCACGACGGCGAAGCCTTTCCCGGCTTCCCCGGCGCGCGCCGCTTCGATGGTGGCGTTCAGAGCCAGGAGGTTCGTCTGCTCTGCAATGGAGCTGATCACCTTGATGATGTTGCCGATCTCCTCGCTGCTTTTGCCCAGTTTCTCCATCATGTCGTTGGTGATCTCCGCCTCTTTGACGGCCGTCATGGCCACTTTCGCCGCCTGGTTGGCGCTCGTGGCCACCTCGTTGATGCTGGAACCCATCTCCTCGGCGCCCGTGGCCACCGTCTGGACGTTTTTCGAGAATTGCTCGGCGGTGGAGGAAACCAGGTTGGCCTGGGAGGCCGTCAGCTCCGCGTAGGAGCTCATCTGCTGGCTGACGACGGACAACTCTTCCGAGGAGCTGGCCAGCGAGTGGGAGTTCCGCGTGATGGCTTCGATGGCGGAGCGCAACTCGTCCAGGGCCTGGTTCATGTCTCCCGCCATTTGGCCGAGCTCGTCGGAGGAGGTCACTTTCGGGCGCTGAGTGAAATCGAGGTGAGCCTGCGCGTTGAGGCTGGTGAGGATGACGCGCAGGGAGCGCAACGTGCCGTGCGCCATGATGAAAAACAGGAGAGACGACAAGAGCACGGCGACGGCCGTCAAAAAGACGGCGCGCACCCGTAGGCGTTTGAAGCTGCGGATGCGCTCTTGGAGCAGGACGTCCAGCTCGTCGGCGGCGGCGTCCCACAGGAGAGCGCCTTCCGCTCGCGCCCGGACGCCCGCGGACGCCAGGGATTCCGGGGAAACGGTCAGCGTTTCGGAATCGACCATTTGGCGAAGCTGGTCCAGAAAGGTTTCGATGGCCGCAAGGCATTTTTGAGAGGCTGGGGGGAGACGGTCCTGCAGCGTTTCGCTCGTCCCATAGAAGTTCTCGTCCTCATCCAGAGCCGTCTTGGCATCCACCGCGATGCGGGAGAGGTCCGCTTCCTTGAGGAGCGCGATGTGCGCGGCGAGCTGAACGCGTTCCGGCAGGGTGGCGGACTTCTTGCCGAAGACGCTTTGTCCGCTGGACAGGGCCGAGGAGAGACGGTCCTGCATCTGCGGAAGGGCCTGCACCGTCAGGTCCATTAAATAATAGCTGTCCAGATCCGGGTCCAGGATGAGGTTGGACATGTCGCCCACGTGCGCGATCATGCCGCGAATGTCCCCGGCCAGGTGTTTTTGGCGTCCGAGAAGTGCGTCGGGTCCCAGGCCTTCCCACCGGGATTTAAGCTCCGCCCATTCCGATTTCAAAGTCTGGACGTTGAGGTGCTCCCGATGCCGCTTGGCGAGGCCTTCCTTGGTCATTTGCAGCGCCTCTCCCCATTCGTCTTGAACGGTTTCCAGGTCGCCGAAGGTTTTATCGATCCCGGCCCCAAGGTTTATGACCTCTGGCTTGCGATGGGCCTCGCCGGCGAGGACATGCGCGGCGGCCAGGGAGAACGAGGCGACCCCCTCCAACAGTTGGACCAGGGGCCTTAAGGCCGCCGTTCCGTGTAGTTCTTGTTGCGCGAAGCGGATGTCCTCGTTGATTTTCTGGAGAGCGACGGCCAGCAAGAACACGATGGGGAGCACAAGGAGAGCGCCGGAGACCAGGAGTTTATGTGAGATCTTTATGTTGGAAACAACGCTTTGGTTCATCGCGAGATCGTTTTGTTGATCGCCTTCTCAATGTCCAACGAGAGCAAGAGGCGATCCTTCAGTTTGTATGTGCCGAGGATCAACTCCCTCGCCACGCCTTTCAAGGTCTCCGGCGGAGGCTCGAACATGCTCTCGTCCACCCGAATCACGGACCCGATCGAATCCACCAGGAGGCTCACGGCCCCGTCGAAGTTCCGGATGACGATGTTCATCGGCAAAAGGGTCTCGGGGCGGTTTCTCAGTTCCAGGCGGCGGCGGAGGTCGACGGCCGTCACGATCTGCCCCCGGAGGTTGATGAGCCCGCTGATCACGTCCTGGGCCAGGGGGACATGGGTCATGTCCTGATAGCGGATGACCTCCTGGACCTTCTCCACTTCAACTCCGAAAAGGAATTCGTCCAAATGAAACGTGCAAAATTGGCGTCCTTCGCTCATATCAGTTCTCCGGGGAAACGTCTGCGAAAAAATCCGGATAAGCGATCCGGATCACTTCTTCGAGGTCCAGCAGCTCGGTCACGCGGTTCTGGATGACGGCGGACCCCACCACGCCCTTGCGCGTCCCGGGGTTTTGGAGCTCCAGCGAGTCCTCAATGATGTCCAGGATCTGCTCCACCACCAAGCCCACGCTCTTGTTCCGGCGAGTGTACACCACCGCTTGGACGGAATCCCTCCGCTTGTCCTGGAGGACGACGTCCGGGTTGCGCGGCTGCTTGCGCCGTTCCGGCAGGATTTGGGAGAGGTGGATGAGCGGCAGGATTTCGCCTCGATACTGCACCACGTCCTGCTCGCCGGCGCGTTCGACGGTTGAGAGGGGGAACTCCTCCAGGCGCGCCACTTGGGACAGGGGCAACGCCATCCGGCCGTCGTCCGGACTGCGGAACAAGAGGAGAGTTTGGAGGTTTTCCTTCGGCTCTTTGGCCTCTTCCTCTTCTTTCGACAGCGTTTTTTCGTGTACTTCCGTGAGCACATGCGCGTCCAGGGCCAAGCCCAGGACATCCAAGATCAACGCCACGCGGCCATCCCCCATGATGGTGGCGCCGGCGAAAGCGGAAATCCCTTTCAAGAGCTTGCCCAGAGGTTTGACGACGATTTCTTCCGTGTCGTTCACGACGTCAACCACGAGGCCGAAAGGATGGTCCCCGGCTTGCAGGACCACGATGTTGACGATTTTCCGGGCGCTTCTTTCGGCCGCGTCGTCCAAGGTGTTCCCGTTCCCGGACAGGACGCGGTGCAGGTAGACGAGAGGGAGGAGGTTGCCTCTCAGGCGGTAAACGGGCACGCCGTGGATTTTTTCGATGCCTTTCCGAGCCTCTTCGCCTTCCAGGCGCACGAGCTCCAGGAGGTTGACTTGAGGGATGGCGTACCGGTCGCCGTCGCAGGCCACCACCAGCGCCGGGATGATGGCCAGGGTGAGGGGGATCTTGATCTTCAGCGTGGTCCCCTCGCCCCGGCGGCTCAAGATGTCGATGGCGCCCCCGATTTTTTCAATATTGGTCTTCACGACGTCCATCCCCACGCCGCGGCCCGAGACGTTGGTGATCTTGTCGGCGGTGGAAAAGCCCGGGAGGAAGATGAGGTTCAAGATCTCGCGCTCGCTCATCTTGGCGGCTTGTTCCTGGGTGATGTGCCCGTTCCGGAC
>JACQPF010000014.1 GCA_016207625.1 Elusimicrobiota bacterium
CCACCGTCAACACGTCCGGCGTAACGCCCAACTGCTGGTAAGAAAAAAGAGTCCCCGTCCGGCCGATTCCGGTCTGAATTTCGTCGAACATGAGCAAAAGTTTGTGTTTCCGGCAGAGAGCCTGCAGCTCTCTAAAAAATGAAGGCTCGGCCACGTTCACCCCGCCCTCCCCTTGAATAGGCTCCACGAGGACGGCGCAGGTGGACCGTCGGATCAATTTTTTGACGGAGGCAATGTCGCCGAGTTCCGCCATGGGAAACCCGACGGGCAGGGGCCCGAACCCCTTGTGGAATTTTTCCTGCCCCGTCGCCGCCAGGGTGGCCAGGGTCCGGCCGTGGAACGAGTTCCGGAAAACAATGATCTCAAACCGGTCCCGGCCTTTTGACGGCGTTTTATGGCCGAACCGCCGCGCCAGCTTGATGGCGCATTCGTTGGCCTCGGCCCCGGAATTGGAAAAGAACACTTTCCCGCCAAAGGTCCGCCGGGAAAGCTCCCTGGCCAGCGCCATTTGAGGCTCGGTAAAGTAAATATTGGACGTATGAACCAGCGTCCGCACCTGATCGCTCACCGCCCGGGCCACCGCCGGGTCCGCGTGCCCCAGGCCCACCACCGCCAGTCCGGCGAAGAAATCGAGATAGGTCCGGCCCTCTTTGTCCCACAACGTGGCGCCCTTCCCGCGCACGAAGGTGACGGGCTGCCGTTTAAAAACATTGAATAAAGGAACCGACGATGCCGAGCTCATGGAAGTATTCGTGTCCCTTTCATTTTAGCGAGGCCCGCCCGCCCGTCGATGATGTCAATCTCATGCACGCCCTTTTCAATGGCGCTCCGGCAGGACAAGGATTTGGGAATCATCCCGCCCGTAATCACGCCGCCGTCGATCAAATCTTGAATCCCCCGGCAACGCACCACGGGAATGGTCTTCTTGCCGGCGTCCAGTATGCCGGCGACATCGGTCAAAAAGACAAGCCGCGCCGCTTTCAAGGCCACCGCCAAAGCCGAAGCCGCCTCGTCGGCGTTGATGTTCAGCGCCCGCCCCCGCGCGTCCGACGCCACGGGAGACACCACCGGCAGCCAGCCCCCCGCCAAAAGCGTTTTCAAAACGCCCGGGTCCGCCTTGGCCGGCGCGCCCACCCGGCCCAGCCCCGCCAGGGCCCGCGCCGTGATCAGCCGCCCGTCCCGGCCCGAAAGGCCCACGGCCTTCGCGCCCATGGAATTGAGCTCCGCCGCCAGGGCCTTGTTGACTTGGCCGGACAACACCCCTTCCACCACGCCCAGCGTGGCCTCGTCGGTGTAGCGCCGGCCTTTCACGAACTTCGGCGCCATGCCCATCTTCGCCAGGGCCGCGTTGATCTCGGGGCCTCCGCCATGCACCAGCACCACGGCGCGCCGGCGCGAAACCGCCGCGATCTGCTTCAAAAACCCCCGCCGCGCCTTCGCGTCGGAGAGCAAGCTCCCCCCGAATTTCACCACCCAAATCTCTTTTTTCATTGGTGCCTATTTTACATTACTTTGACGGTGTCCGCACGATGCGGCTACGCATCGCCCCGGTTAGTCGGACGGGGCCGGGCTACGCATCGCCCCGGCCTTGCCGCTAGGTAAGGTCCCTGTTTGTCGGAAGGGATCGGACGGGGCCGGGCCACTCATCGCCCCCCTCAAAAGATATACAATCCCCCCATGTCTTCCCCGACCAAATGGCTCTACCTCCACGGTTTCGCCTCGGGCCCGAACTCCTATAAAGGCGTCGCCCTGGCCGAGCATTACGAGCGCCGGGGAGTCCGCATGGAAAGGCTGAACCTCCGCCTGCCCTCCCTTGAGCACCTCAGGCTCTCCGCCATCATCGCGGCCGCCCGCCAAGCCATCGGCGGCGACGGGGACCGCGCCGTGCTCTTCGGCTCAAGCCTCGGCGGCCTCGCAGCCGCCCGCGCGGCCGAAGAGGACCCGCGCGTGCAAGCGCTGGTCTTGCTCGCTCCGGGGTTTCAAGTGGAGACCACGTTCCGCCGGGCCCTGGGGCCCGAACTTTGGCAACGCTGGGAAGAGTCGGGAGAGCTTGAATTCGACGATTACGCCCGCAAGGGAAAGACGCGCGTGGACTTCGGTTTCATCCGCGACGCGCGCGCGGTGGAGGCCCGGGCCTGGCCGGAGGCGCGCGTGCCCACCCTCATCGTCCACGGCCGGCAGGACAAGCTGGCCGACATCGAATTCTCCCGCGCTTGGGCCCAAGGAAAACCCGGCGTCCGGCTCGTGGAGGTGGACGACGGCCACGAGCTCACCGCCTCGCTCCCGAGGATCACCACCGAAGCGGACGAGTTCCTCGCCCCTTTTTTAAAAAGCTGATTTATTTTCCCTCTCCCTCTGGAAGAGGATGGCCGGAGGCCGGGTGAGGGGGCTTACTCTGCCTTTAACCGGAAGAACGACAGCTTGCTGTCGCCGTACTCTTTTTGCCGGGTCATCTCCCACCGGGGCGAGAGCCCCTCGAGGGATTCCCTCTCGAAATGCTGGGCCACCACGATCCCGTCGGGCCCGAGGATTTGCGACTTCGCGATGTTGTTGAGGGTGGGCACGGTGAAGGCGAGCGGGCGCTTTTCGGCGTCCTTGTAAGGCGGCCCTTGGAACACGAAGTCGAAGTTTTCCCCGCGCAGCCAGGAAAGGTCCTTCAACGCGTCCTCCTTAAACACTCGCGCCCGGTCGGCAAAGCCCGCGCGCGTGAGGTTCTCCTCAATCACGCGGCACACCCAACGGTCCGAGTCCACGAACAGGCACCGCGAGACGCCGTTCGAAAGGGCCTCCAGGCCCACCGTCCCCGTCCCGGCATAGAGGTCCAGGAACTTGGCCCCGGCAAGCCGCGGCCGCAGGATGTCGAAAAGGGATTTCCGGATGCGCGCCGCGATCGGCCGCACCACGGCCCCTCTCGGCGGAGACTTCAAATACCGCCCTCGGGCGGCTCCGGATTGGATGCGGATTGACATTCGTTCACTCCCCCATCACCTGCACGGTGATCGTCTTCCTTTCCGATATTACCATATCAAGACCCCCGAGAGGCCAGGGGACGGTCTTACCTAATTACTTATCTTGAAAATCCTGTCCCTGGAATCCCCGGAATTTCCAAAAATCTCATCCCTACTTCACAATCGCCAAATTGCCGGCTCTTTTTCCTGAACCGTTGGTTATTAGAAAAAAGTAAACCCCACTGGCCACTTTCTGGCCTTCGCTATTTGTCGCAGGCCATTCAAAAAACCTTTCCCCCGGGTTTAAGCCGGCCTGGAACACGAGCTCGCCCGCGATCGTGAAGATTTTTATTGCTGATCCTTCCGCAAGGCGGTCAAAAACCACCCCGCCAGGCCTGTAATAGGCGCTCTGTGTGTTCGGTGAATACGGATTCGGGTATACAATGACCTTCTCCAAACCGGGTTCTGCCGAATATCGTCCACCGATCGTGTACACTGAAAAATGACTGACATTGAATCGAACGAGTTTGTTGGCCTTATCAATATCGTCGATGGACACATCTTCCCACATATGATTCCCTTCATTCAACACAAACACCGCCGCATCATCAATCTCAATGGGCGGATGCGCATTGTCCAGGAAGCCATCGTCGTTATCATCCGGATACGTCATTTCAACGGCAATATCGTTAGAGCTTGAAATGGCTCTTGCGCCATACATGTTATACACGTTAATCTCACGAATGCTGTTCCTGGAAATAAATGTCTTTCGTCCGTTGATGTTTTCGTTTGCTTCATCGATGGCCGTTTTATCAACATCAATAGGGATATTCAACGGATCTGTGCTGATCCTTACATAAACGGAATCGGCCATTGCATCTGCCGGAAAATTTATGACCAGGCATGCCGAAACGGCTTGATCGCTGCAGGTCGCTGTTGCTCTTCCGCCAACCGCCGCTGGAATGACGTTATCATGGATCAGGCTTGTTGTAAAAGACGTGGTTCCTCTATCTTCGGAGAGGACGCCGTCCTCATTGTATGCCGCGACGCCCACATAATATGTCGTCCCTGTTCTGAGTTCGCGTAAGAACAAACCGGTTCCAATTAAATTGTCTTTCCAATCCCAAACGATCTTCCAGGTGACCCCATCCGTTGAAAGGCGCAAACGATATCTCGCCGCATTTGAGTCGGTCCAGAACACCCGCGCGCTGTGGAACCCGATGCTATCCACACCCACTGCCGAAGGAGAGATGGCCAATGTGCATTTGCTGAAATTATTGGAGTCCGCGCCGCTTCCGAAATTCCGGACATTAATGACCCGTGAATAGATTTGGTTATCCTTTAAATCCGTCTCAATCCAATACGTGGAATCGGAAGTCAGCTCCTTCAGCGTGACGCCGTTGACATCACGCACCGAATACTTGGTCTCATAACGGCTGCTATCGTTCCAGCTCCATTGAATTGACGAGGATGACATCGCTTTTCCCGATAAGTTCTTGGGGCTCTGTATCTTTCGATAGTAAACTAAACCCCCCGAGACCAGGCTAAAAACGATGTTCGGGCAATTGTCTTTATCGTTCTTGACAGTGGTCGTGTATCCGCTGGAGCTCTCAAGGAAAGGGCTTACGTCTTCTTGAGCCCAACTCCCGTCTTTGCGATAGGCGAACGCCACCTTTGTCCCGGAGAAATAGCTCATGATCGGGGACCCATTACCATCCAGTTCTATATAGGGACTTTCGCCCGATACAACGGATACGGACTCGGTCGTCACGCTGTTCGCATCGATTTGGGCATGGCGCACTCCGCTCATAAAACCGACGTAGGCCACATGCGCAATGTTCGAAACCTTATCGATCACCATGACCACTCGCTCCAACCATCCGGCGTCATTCGTATCGATTGTCCTTGTGCTCCACGTCACCCCATCCCACGCGGCGAACTTAAGGTTGTTGTGGCCGTTATAGGCTATTCGGGGGTACGAGTTGCGATCGAGGTCGATGGAACTGCTGGAGCCCATATTCTCTTCTCCGGAATCGATTGTTCGGGTGCTCCACGAGATACCATTCCAACGGGCATACTTGAGCTTCTTGGCGTAGTAGCTGATGTGCACATCGTCCTGATTGCCCAAACAGAGGCTCAGCCGGCCGACACCCATGATGTTTACATCATCTATGGCATATGTTGTCCATCCAGAGGTGGAGTGGCTTGAATATTTCAACTTAAAATAATCGCCTGTATAAGCAATGTGTGGTTGATCGTTTGAATCCAACTTGATCGCGCAGACATAATAACCATCCCCAATGGTCTCTTTATCCCATGACGTACCGTTCCATTTTGCATAGATGAGGGTCTCATTGCGGATGTAAACCACATGAGGCATCCCATGGCTGTCCAGATCCATAGAAGAAAGGTATGCGCCTGTGCCTTTGGGCTCTATCCAGCTTTCTTCCCATGAGTCGGCTTTCATTGATGATGGGCAAATCATGTTAAGGAAGGAAAATACGGCGGTCGTGATGCCAAAGAGGATGTGTCGGCGCATGGTGTCGTGGTGACAGTTTTGGCAAATTCCCCTAGAAAAATGCTCTCTCGGTATGCGCCACGATTATACTACCGAGTCATTGTTTGAGTCAACAAAAAAGACCCGGATGCAAGGGGCAGGGAACGGGGGACGGTCACCTAAGACCGGAGGAACTGAAACCTCCCCCCGCCCCTCCTTC
>JACQPF010000100.1 GCA_016207625.1 Elusimicrobiota bacterium
CTGCGTAAAGGGCTAGCGGAGCTTTCGACCCTCTGGGTCGCCGCTGTCCTTGGAGCTCTGCGTAAAGGGCTAGCGGAGCTTTCGACCCTCTGGGTCGCCGCTGTCCTTGGAGCTCTGCGTAAAGGGCTACGCGGCCCGGGGAGGGGAGGCGGGTTCCGCGCCCTGCGCCTGAGGGGCGGAGTCGGCGTAACGGGAAAACAGCAGGGCGTAGGGTTGCCGGAGGATGTTTTTCTCGACCAGGAACGTCAGGATTGCCGTGATGAAAATGCTGAAGAGGATCACGGTGTAGACCATGTTTTGAATGAGGGGTCCGCTCGCGATGCCCGATTCGATGGGCAGGGTGGCCAGCACCGCGGCCGCCAGGCCCTTCGGCATCATCACCGATGCGATGGTGGAATCAAACCGCGGGAACGTCTTATCAAACGACATCCGCACGGAAAGCCCTCGAAGAGCGAAGACCAGGAGGGTCAAGCCCAAGCCCGCCGTCACGAGAGCCATGTTCGCCAGCCGCATATTCAAACCGATGTAGACGAAGAAAAACGTCCGGATGAGGAAAACGATCTCCGCGAAAAAGGCCCGCTCATTGTCGTTCAAGTGGATGGGGCGGAAGAAAGACCATTTCTTGAAGGTCAGGCCCTCCAAGCTGCGGACGTTCCCCAAAGTCACTCCGAAAGACAACGCGGCGATGGCCCCGCTGTACCCAAGGATCTCCGTCAGCCCATAGATGATGAAGACGAACGCGGGGGTGGTGAACGTGCTGTTCTCAATGCGGCGGATCCGCGCCAGAGCGTTGGACCAAAAAAACGCCGCGCCGGACCCGAAGAGGGCCGCCATGAGGAAGGCCGACGCCGCCTGTCCCAGGGTTTGGCCGAAGGACAGCGCCTGCATCTTCGACGTGTGAATGAAGAACAACGTGCCGACGATGCAAAGCACATCGTTCAGCGTTGACTCCAAAATAAGGATGATGCGCGTGCGCTCCTGCAGGCGGAGGCGCCCCACCAGGGGAACCACCACCGCCGTGGACGTTCCGCCGAGAATGGAGCCCAGCATGAAGGCTTCCAAAACGGGCATGTGCAGGGCCAGCGCCGCGGCCGTGCCGACGGCGACCATCGTGACGAGGAAGCTCACCACCGTCAGCCATGCGCCGCGCGCCAGGGATTTGAGGAGCGTGGTGAAACTGAAGTTGAGCCCGCCCTCGAAGAGGATGATGACCAGCGTGACCGTCGCAAAAATCCGCCCGACTTTTCCCAGGGACTCGGGCGTGAGCACGTGAAAGACAGGCCCCAGCAGGACGCCGAGCAAGACGAGGGGGAGGACGTCCGGCACCCGGGTCTTCTCAAAGAGACCCGAGAAGAAATGCGCCAAAAACACCAACAGACCGACAAAAGATAAAACGATGGCCGTTTCCATAGTCCGCGATTCCTTTCTCCCTAGCGGGAGGACGTTCGTGGATGAAGCGAGTCTGAGGGCGGGTAGAGACAATGAAGGATGCGCAGATGGGAAAGCAAAGCCGACGTCGAAAAAGGGCCGCTCGTGGCTGCCGCTCCGAAAGCGACGAGAGTGTAGCGCATCACCGGGGGCTTGTCAATTCTATATGTCGACGGTATAAAAAATTTCCTTGACAAAAAAACCCTCCGGGGATAAAATTGGATAACCACATGCGATTTGTTTGATTAAGAAAGATCGGAAAAAGATATGCTCACGAAAACAAGCATCCAGGCCGTGCAAGCTCTCGCCCTCCTGTCCGGATTGCCGGCCGGGAAATACGAGGGAGCGGTTTCCATCGCCAAGCGGACCGGCGCCCCTCGGAATTATTTAGGGAAGCTGCTCCGGCAGTTGTCCACGCGGGGACTCGTCACGTCACAAAAAGGCTTGGGAGGCGGGTTTCGGCTGGCCCGGGACCCCAAACGAATCTCCCTGTATGACGTGGTGGAGCCGATCGAAAACATAAATCGATGGGTGGGGTGCGTGCTGGGGCAGGTCAACTGCGCGGACAAGGAGAACTGCCAGCTCCACGCGAAATGGAAAAACGTCCGGAACGGATACCTCCAATTCCTCTTCAGCACGAAGATCTCGGATGTCGCCGCGAGACCGTTCGTGACAGCAAAACGCGCACCCGCACCGGCAGAAAGGTCCGCGCAAAGAAGGCGATAATTTTTTGGTCTTATAAGAGGATATGCGTATATGGAAATAAGGAGGACGTGATGATGAAACCGACAGAGGTGCTGAAGTCTGAGCATGAAGTGATCCTGCGGGCGCTAGACTGCGTGGAAGAAATGGCCAGCCAAACGGAGTTGACCGGCGTCTTGGACCAGAAAAACGCCGGGCAGGCCGTCGAATTCCTGCAAACGTTTGCGGATCGATGCCATCACGCGAAGGAGGAAAACCACCTTTTCCGCCGTTTGATCGATATGGGATGGCCTTCGGATGGGGGGCCGGTGGGCGTGATGCTGGCTGAACATGAGGAAGGGCGTGCGCTGATCCGAAACATGGCGGAGGCGGTCCATAAATGGAAAGCGGGCGACCAAGCGACCCTTCGCGATTTCACCGTCAGCGCGTCCGGATACGTGGAACTGTTGCGCCAGCACATCATGAAAGAGAACAACATCCTCTTCCCTATGGCCGACGGAGCTCTTCGCCCCGAGGACCAGTTCGCGCTTCAGGTCGCCTTCACGAAAGCGGAGAAAGAGGATC
>JACQPF010000015.1 GCA_016207625.1 Elusimicrobiota bacterium
CCCGGGGGAAGAACAAGACGCCCGACAACATGTACCGCCTGGCCTGGTCCCTCGCCGCCATCGAGCAATACGACGAGGCGATCCAATTGACCAACGATTTCATGAACTCCTTCCTCGACGCGGAACTGACTCCGAAAGCCCTGTTGATCCAGGGCTACGCCTTCGGGAAACTCGACCGGACGCCGGAGTCCGTCTCCAGCTATCAGCTTGTGGTGGACCATTTCCCGCAAACGCCCTATGCCGCCAAAGCCCTGCACCTGATGGCCCTCACCTATTTCCGCAACAACCAATTCCGGCCCATCATCACGCAGTTGAACCACCAATGGAACCTCATTCCTCTTGATGTGAAAAAGAAGTTCCCGGAGACCCTCTACTGGATCGCCGAGGCTCACATCCAGCTTGGGAACGGCGAAGCGTCCCGGGATTACTATCAAAAGTTCCTGGACATGGCTCCCCTGGACCACCCGCTGGTGGCCCAGGCCCTCTTGGGGCAGTCCGTCTCCTACGCCGTCGATAAAGACTTCAACACGTCCATCCTCACCCTGCAGCGCACGTTCCAAACCGCGCAGGAGAAAAACGACACGGCGTTCATGGCCGCAACGATGCTGGAGATGGGCAACGTCTTCTTCAACGCCAAGGACTATGAAAACGCCGCCTCCACTTATCGCCAATATCAAAAGATCGACCCCAAGCACCCTCAGCTCGGTTTTTCGATGTATCAAGAGGGTCTGGCCCTGCATCGGGCGGAGTATTACTCGGACGCGGTCGCCGCCTGGGAAAACGTGGTGAAGACCCATCCCCGGGACGCCAAGGCCCCCGAAGCCCTCTTCCGCACGGCAAAGACCCGGTTCGACCTCGGCCAATATCCGGACGCCGTGAAGAACTACGAACAGCTCATCCGCGTGTATCCCGATTGCGAGTTCGCCAAAGACGCCCGGCTGCAAATCGGCCAGTGCTATTACAACGCCGGGAACTTCCCCAAGGCCATCGTTCACTACACGGATTTCCTGGACCGCTTCCCCGACGACGAGCAAGCCCCGCAGGTGCTCCAGCTCCTCCAGACCTGCTACTACCAAGCGAAAAAAACGCCGGAGGAGATCGACAAGCTCACAAAAAACCAGACGAAGAGCCCCGTGCTGGCGGACATTTATTGGGAAGAAGGGGCCAAACTTTACAACGATAAGGCTTACGAAAAGGCGCGGGATTACTTCCAGAAAATCTTGTTTGAGTTCCCGTCCTCTTCCTTGGCGCCGCAGGCGTCGTTCTATCGGGCGGAATCCCTCTACCTTCAAGAAAAGTTCATGGAGGCGGTTCCGGCTTACGAGAACTTCCTCCAGTACTATCCTGAGGATCCTCAGAAGAGCCTGTGCATGTTCCACTTGGCCGTATGCCTCTTCAACGAGAAGGAATATTCAAAGAGCGCCGTCGTGTTCCAAGATTTCGCCAAGGCGTTCCCGGACGACGCCATGGCCAAGAACGCCAATTTGAACGCCGCCATGTGCTACGCCAAGGCCCAAGAGGTGGACAACGCCGTCACGGCCTACCAGAACTACGTCACCCTTTATCCCGACAGCGAGGACGTCGGGACCGTCTACATGCAGATGGCCCAATTGCTGGAAAAAACGGGGCAAGACGAGAAAGCCGCCGCCCTCTACCGGAAAGTGCCCGGGAACCTGGCGGAGCGCACGGAAGCGCTCTTCAACGCCGGACGCCTCTATCGGAAGCTCAACAACGCGAACGCCGAGAAACAGGTGTATGAGGAGACCCAGGCCCACTCCGTGAAGAACGACGCCTACCGGATCGCCGGACTCCTCCAGTTGGCGGAAATCTATTTGACGCAGAACGACAAAGCCAGGGCGCTCGCCGTCTATCAAGACGTGGCCCAAAACGCCGCGGACGAAGCCAGCGCCGCCATGGCCAAGGAACAGATCCAAGCGCTCCAGGGAGGGAAATAAGGAATATGCACGAGTTAACGTTCATCGAAATCATGAAAATCAGCCTGGTGATGCCGGTGCTCCTGGTGTTATCGGTCATATTGGTGATGGTGTTCCTGGAGCGCTTGATTTTCTTCGCGAGAATGGCGAAAATCGACGCCCATCTGTTCAAGAAAGTCAAAGAGGCGGTCCTGGCCGGAAAAGTGGAAGAAGCCAAGCAACTCGCCGGCGGCGGAAAAGGCCTCGTCGCGCAGGCGTTGGAAGCGCTGCTGACCGCCGCCATGAGCAAGAACCGGTCCGACATGGACAACATCCTCACGCTCTATTACCAGAGAGTCCAATCGCTCTTGGGGCGCCGGCTCGGGCTTTTCGGGACGCTGAGCTTCATCTCCCCGCTCCTGGGGCTCCTGGGCACGGTGCTGGGCGTCATGGCGGCTTTCCGCGACCTGGCCCTCTCCGGCTCGGGCGGACCGACGGTCGTGGCCGCCGGCATTTCAGAGGCCCTGATCGCCACAGCCGCGGGGATCGCCGTGGCCGTGAGTTCGGCCCTCATCTTCAACTATTTCAACTTTCGCCTCAAACACGTGATGAACAGCCTGAACATCTTCGGCCAGGAAATCATGATCATGATCGACATGAAAAGGGAAATTTAGTCCTGTGGAGGCGAGCCCTTTCCGCAGAGCTTCAAGGACGCCGGCGCACCGAAGGTGCGATGACTCCGGCAGGCCGTAAACCATGAATGATCCGACGCAGGAAGGCCCGGAAGAAACGGAAACCATCAACGTCGTCCCCTTGGCGGACTTGACGCTGGTGTTGCTGATCATCCTCATGGTGGTCTCGCCCATGATCAGCCAGTCCATGATCCATGTGGCCACCCCATCCGTCAAGGCCGATAAGAACATTGAGACGCAGCCGGAGGAAAACAAGAAGCCGACCGAACCCCTGATCATCGGGATCACGACCCAAGGCTATTCGCTGAACAACACCCCGGCCGAGAGCTTGGAACAACTGATGGACGCGATGAAAGCTCGTCTGGAAGAAGAACCGGAGCGGCCGGTGCTGGTGACGGCCGAGAACACCGTCACCGTGGGGTCCGTGGTGGAAGTCCTGGACTTGGCCAAACAGAACGGCGCACAGAAAGTTTCGCTTTTGAAAAGATCGGAGCCGGGAGCGGAAGCCCCCCAAGAGGGAGGAACTCCGTCGTGAGAAAAGTCCGGTCTTTCTCCGATTCCGCCATCTCGGGGGTCAACATCGTCCCGGTCATCGATCTTTGCCTCGTGCTCCTGGTCATTCTCCTCATCATTTCGCCCATGCTGGACGCGCCTCCCGTGGAGGTGAAGCTACCGACGGCCAAGACCAAGGAGGAGAAGGAAAACAACATTTCCATCACCGTGGCGCCGAACGGGAAAATGGCTCTCAACACCGAAACGATCGACTCGAAGGAGCTCCCCAAACTCCTCAACATGCTGATCCGGGAGCAGGGGGACGATGTTTTGGTCATCATCCGGGCCGACAAGGACGTGCAATACGGCCAATTGACCGACATCTTAAAAACGGCCAAGACGTCGGGCGCCAAACGGATTTCGCTGGGCACGGAAAAACCAAAGGAAGACAAATAGATGCGCCAATGGGAAATGCTTTACGAACGTCAGCCTCTCCACCTGGACGCTTTGCTCCTGGCCCTGGCGCTCATGCTCCATTTGCCTCTCCTCACGCTCCATATGCCGGCGCCCAAGAAAGCCAAGGGGAAAGCGGGCAAACTGGTGAACATTGATTACATTGAACAGCAAATTCAAAAGCGGAAAGAGCAGCCCGTCGTCCTGCCGCCGAAAATGCCCGATCCGCCGAAACAAATTCAAGACATGGTGAAAAAGGTGGAGAACGAAGTGAAGAAGCAGATTTTTCAACGTTCTCTGCCGCCGCCTCCGCCGCCCAAGCCGAAGATCCAAGAAACCATCATTCAAGGGCCGCAGGCGACGAAATTGCAGGAGAAGCTTCTCCAGGACAAGCTCAACCAGAACCAGAACACCCTTCAAAACAAGGGGGCCTTTCAGGGC
>JACQPF010000101.1 GCA_016207625.1 Elusimicrobiota bacterium
TGACCCGCGAAGAGGTGGGCTCCTGGGTCGCGGCCGAGGTGCAGAAGCAGATGGAGGCGGCCTTGAAGTCCGTGCCGACCCTTCGCAAGGGCCTCGTTCCGCCGGAACCGGAGAACGACGACGTGAAAAAGACCTTCGAGAACCTGCCGCCTGAGAAAAAGCTCAAGGTGGCGCTGGCTCTCCAGCACGGCTAACTATTTTCCACCCCAAGGAGGAGAAACGAACATGAACGATCTGGAGCAGTTGAAGAAAGCCCTGAACATGGCCAACGCGGGCGGCGCTTTGCAACAGCCGCTGGTGGACCGGGTGTTGCAGGAGTTGATCGAGGTCAATAATCCCCTGCGTCAGAACCTCTCCCGGAAGCCGGGAGCGGGGTCTGAGTGGATCCTGAACCAGCGGACGTCCCGCGGCGCGCCCGCGTCCTTCGTGGACGACACGGAAGAGCCGACCGAGACGCAAGGGGCCTACGGCCAGAAGAAGTTCCCGTACAAGACCGTCATCCAGCGCGGCAAGGTCACGCGCAAGCTGCAGGCCGTGGGCAAGTCGCTTTTGGACATCGAGGCGGAGGAGGTCAACAGTGCCCTCCAGTCCGTCCGGGACTCCGAGGAGAACGCTCTCATCAACGGCGACGCCGCCGTGAACCCCAAGCAGTTCGACGGGCTGCGGAAACTCACCCCGCCCAGCCAGGTCGTCGTGGCCGGGCCGGACGGGGCACCGCTCTCCCTGGACCTGCTCGACCAGGCCATCGACCTGAACCGGGGCAACCCCGACATGCTCATCATGTCGAAGAAGGCCAGCCGCAAGCTGAACAGCTTGCTCCAGGCCCAGCAGCGTTTCCAGGAGACCACGGAGGTGAAGGGCGGGTTCCGGCTCAAGACCTACAACGACATCCCGATCTTCAAGAGCATCTACGTCTCCGATGCCCAGGTGCAGGGCGCGGCCAACGACACGACCGATATCTTCATCGTGGACACCACGGCCGTGTGGATCGGGGAACTCACCCCGCTCAAGATGGTGCGCCTGGCCCAGAAGTCCAGCCAGTTCTCGGAGTTCGACATCTTCGAGGACATGACCCTGGTGTTCGGCAACGACATCAAGGTGTCCCGGCTGGCTGGCGTGAAGCTCTAAGGCGGCGGGATGTTCCGGCTTAAAAAACTGCATCCGCCTTTCGGGACCCCTGACGCCCCCCAGTTCGAGTCCTCGTATTCCGAGGGCATGATCCCGGTGGTGGACGGGCTCTGCGAGGTCCAACTCCCGGAAACCCGGGACCGCCTCTTGAAGCTCGGATACGAAGAGGTCCAGGAGGAGTCCGCGCCGACAGACCCAGAACTGGCGGGTTTCGCCTCCGATGAGCCGGAGCCGGTGAAGCGGAAGCGGCGGAAGAAAGGCCGGCGGTGATGGATCCCTTATGGCTTCCGCCCGCCCTCTGCCTCCTGTTCCGAACGTTCGGATCGCCTCGGCGGAACCGGGATTCGTCCGAGTCGCCTGGGCGGACTACCCCGCCTCGGTCAAGCAAGGACGAAAACTCCGAGGATTCCGACTCTACCGATCCTCGGTCCCCGGAGAGTTGGGCGTCCGCATCGCCGACGAATCTATTCTCGGTCCCGGAGCCAATCAGTTTGACGACGTAAGCCCCGACGCGAGCCCCGCGCGGGGATACGTCGTGGTGGCGGTGGAGGAGGCGGGGTTCGGGCAAACGTCTTTTGGTCAAGCGCCCTACGGCGAACTGGACAACAACGGCTTCAGCCTCTTGCCCTTCAACACGCGGCCCTTCGGAGCGCCGCTCCGGGGATGGGGCGAGGCTCCTTTCGGAGCAGAAGCCTACGGCTTTTAGGAGAGATCAATGGCAGAAACGTTCACGGAAAATCTGAAACTTTCCAAGCGGGACACCGGTGACCTGAACTGGGGCGCCGGCGCGAACGCGAATCTCGAAGTCCTGGACAAACACGCCCAGATGAAGGTCCTCCGTCCGCCCCGGACGCTCCTAGCGTCCCTGGGCTCCGGCGCGGTGGGCGCGAACCTCGTCGGCACCACCACCTATTTCTACAAGGTCGTGGCCGTCAACGCGGCGGGCGAGACCACGGAAAATCAGATCCCGGCCGTGTTCGAAGCGCAGGTGACCCAGCCCACCGTGCCGGTGCCCGTGCTCCTGCAATGGGAGACGGTCAAAGGGGCCACGGGTTACAAGATTTACAAGTCTGCGGCTTCCGGCCAGGAAAAGTTCCTTGCTTCCGTTTCGGGTGAGGCCACGTCCATCTATACCGACGACGGCAACACGGCGGTCAACGCAGGTGTTTCCGTCCCCACGGTGAACACGGCTCGCCTTTCCGTCTCCAAAGTTTCTGCGGGGGCCGGGATCTCGGTGTCTCCGGCGGACGGCACTGGCGATGTCCAAGTGGACAACGCCGGTGTCGCGGGTTTGCGGAAGATCGGTGAGGCGTCTCCCCTCGTGGGAGACGTGAAATTAGAGGCCGGGACCGGGGTCACTCTCACACAAGACGGCCCGAACAACAAAATCGTCATCGCCGCTTCAGGCGGGAGCGGCCCGGCGGGATACGCCACGGTGGTCGTGGCCGCGCCTTCGGGCGCCGCTGCCACCGACACCGCCAACATCCAGGCCGCCCTGAACACCGCGGGGACGGCGGGCGGCGGCCGGGTCGTTCTGCGGGAGGGGACGTACAAGCTCAACGCCGCCCTTTCCATCCCGGCCAACGTGACCTTGCAGGGTCAAGGGCGGGACGCCACGACTCTCCTGGCCGATCCCGGCATGTCCAACATCTCCATGATCGACTCAGGGGGCAACGCCAATGTCCAGTTGCTGGATTTGACCGTGGACGCCAACCAGCCGAACCGCACCGGCGGCAGCCCCAACCGGGACGTGAACATGGAAGGGTCGGACGTCTTGATCGAGAACTGCCACTTCATCCGCAACATGGGCACGGCCTACATGCTGGCGCTGGGCCTGGGAGCCGGCACCGTCCGCAACTGCGTCTTCGACATCAACGGCGGGTCGCTCTTCGGCGCCATGGTGGGCCAGGGACGCCTGGTCACCGGATGCCTATTCCGCAAGAACCATGCCGGCGGCGACGCCACGCACATTGTCAACGCTTTCATCATCCAGGACTGCCATTTCATCCGGCAGAACGGGACCTCCAGCTTCGCGGTGATCAACCCCGCCAACTTCGGGATCGTGATGGGCAATATTTTTGATTTGAGCACATCCACCCTGATCGCCATCACCACGGGTTCCTCCGGCAAGGCCTACGTGATCGTGGGCAACCGCCTGGGAGACGAATTCAACACGGCGAAGATCCGCATCCGCGGCGGGGTCACCAAAGCCGTGGTCGTGGGGAACTCCCGCGCGGAAGTCCTGGACGAGAGCGGAAACACCACGAACCAGATTCTCGGCAACACCTTCTAAGGAGGAGGAACTTTCCTATGTCCATTCTTGAGTCCCAACTATCACAACAGGTCATCGCCAACCTGGCGGCCGACATTCTCGCGCCCGAACCGCCGGTCCTGGGGCTGATCCAGGCCACGCAGTTTGTGGACGGACTCACGCCCAAGGGCAAGACGCGCATCACCCTAAACTGGGCCGCGCCGATCAAGAACGAGTTCATCGGCGGGGAACTCTTCAAGAACCCGGACAACACGCCGGATTTCGCCGACGGTGCGGCTGGCGCGACCCACGAGGCCCAGTTCGACCCCATCTCGGCCGGGTCTTACACCGTCTATGAGAGGACCGGCGTCTCCGCTGCGCCTACCTCCCTTTCCGCCAGTACGGTTCACGGCCAGCGGGTGATCAACGTGGTGACGCCCGTCCCCGGCGACATCGTCGCCGATGCTTTCATCGTGATCGAGGACGGCGTCTCGGGCAAAGAGGAATACGTCCAGGTGAAGTCCGTCAACACGGGCACGGGCGAGATCGTTCTCAAAGACGGCCTCTTCTTCGGGCACGCATCGGGCGCCGCAGTGAAACAGGTGACCCTGGCCGCCAAGACCGAGACCACCCACTACACCATCGATCTTCCCACGGGCGTCATCAGCGAATTGGCGGGCGGGTTCACGGCCGGGAACCGCGTCCTCCTCCGCTATCAGACCACGGTCCAAGATCTGGACCATTACGAGCTATACCGGGTGCCCGGAAACGCGCCGGTGTCCGTCCCGACCAAGGCCGGCGTCTTGGCGGCTTCCGGCGTGGCCACGGTGAACGCGGCCATTTCCTCGGCGGCCACGTCCTTCCAGGACCAGACGCCGGGGGACGCGGACAACGGCAAGGACTTCTCCTACTACCTCTTCGCCGTGGACAGCCAGGGCAATGCCTCCAACCTCTCCCATGAGGTCATGACCCTGAACCTGCACCTCGTGTTCGTGGAACTGGTCGGCACCGTGCCGCAGGCCCTCGCCACCGAGATCAGCACCAACAAGGTGCTGGTGAGCTGGGACGCGGTCACCGATCCCAACGCGAACGGCTACAACATTTACCGCTCGCCCGGCGCCACGTTCAACCCGGCGGCCGCGCTTAAGGTCAACTCCACGCTGATCCCCAAGGGGACCGGCCGGGTGATCTTCGATGACAGCGCCGGGAACGCCTCGAACCGCCAGCCTTCCGGTACCGTGTCTTTTCCCCAGGATGGGCAGACCTTCACCTACAAGGTGGAGACCGAGGACACCGTCACCTTCTGGTCCGATGGCACCGCCAACATCCCCGCGCTGGACGCCACGGCGGCCAAGACCGCCGGGGCCGGGGACGGATCCGGTGGACGGTAATGGGTCATGGACCCGCGAGAACTCTCGGTTCTCCAAACGCACAACGGCGGCGCTCCGCGAGCCTTCGTCTTCACTGATCCCGCCCAGCGCGTTCTGACGCCTGCCGAGGCAAAGCGGGCCCGCTACGTCCAAAACCTCCGGGAGAATTACCGGAGGTTCCAGGAAGCTCTCGCTTATGTGGAACGGTTCGCGGTGGTCTGTGAATTGTCCCAGGAGCGGATCA
>JACQPF010000102.1 GCA_016207625.1 Elusimicrobiota bacterium
CCTCTTCCTTGCTCATGCCCAGGCCCACCTCGCGGCGCACGGCGGCCCGGTCGGTTTCGGAAGCGCCCTGGGATTGGCGGGGCGTGGGCTCGCCGAGAGGTTTATCGGACAAGAAGTCCAGGCGCTGCCCCTCGGGCACCAAAACTTCCGCGCCGTCTTTCATGAGGGCCACGCTGCCTTCGGCGACGTCCAGGAAGCCCTTTTCGCCGTTCATGTCGCATCCGATTTCAAAGACGGTTCCCCGCACCGACGCGGCGGCCAGGGGGGTGCGCACTTCAAACTTATTGTCCCGCTTCAGTTTCCGGATCATGGACTTGACCCGCCCGAAGTCCAGCCCGAACACCCGGCTTTGGCCGGACTCCTTCACCGTCAGGCGGCTTTCCGCCCAGAGCATCATCTTGGAGCCGTCCGTCATGCGGAGCTCGGCCTGGGCTCTCTTCCCGGTGCGGATCACGTCGCCGGCGTTGAGCTGGAGGCCCGCTTTGGCGGGAGCCCACTTGTCCGGCTGTTGGGAGCGTTGAACGTCGACGGGAGGCCGGAAGGACTTCAAAGTGACGATGTCGGCGAAGGCGGTGGCGGTGGAAACGAAAAAAGCGAAAGCCGCGACGGCGGCGATGGGGAAGGGGAGACGGAAGCTGTGGAATGAAGTCGTTCGTGTCATTGGATCCTGCTGTGGAACCACCCTCATAGATTTCCCTTGCCACCCAAGTTTATATGAGGTGCGGGTCGTTGTCAATTGTGATTTTGATCACACCAATACAGGATTAATTCTTGAGGGAAAATAGGTTTTCCGCGTTCCGGGTGGTTTGAGTTTCGACCTCGTCCGGGGAGAGGTTTTTCAGCTCGGCCAGAGCGGACGCGACGGACTTGATGTGGGAAGGTTCGTTCCTCCCGCCCCGGTGGCCCTGCGGCGGGAGGTAGGGGCAATCCGTCTCAAGGACGAGGCGGTCCAGCGGGACCTCTTTGATGACCGCGCGCAGGGCGGAGGCGTTGGGATAGGTGAGCGGACCGTCGACGCCGATGAAAAAACCCAGGTCCATGAGGGCGCGGGCGGAATCGAGCGACCCTTGAAAACAGTGGGCGACTCCCGAAAGACCATCGGGGGAAGGGAAGCGGGCCTTCAAGATCCCGATCATATCCGTCTGGGCGGCGCGAGAGGAGGGATCTTTCTCCCGGCAATGGAGCACCACGGGCTTCGCGGCGTCCCGGGCGGCCGCGAGAAGAGCTTGAAAAACGCGTTGCTGGAGTTCCGGCGGGTGGCGGCTCCGGAAATAATCGAGACCGATCTCCCCCACGGCCACGATTTGGGGATGCCGGAGGACCGCGGCCAGCCGTCGGGGAAATTCCTCGTCAAATTCGTCGGCATGATGGGGGTGTAGCCCGGCCGCCCAAAAGACCCGTCCGGGATGGCCTTCGGCCAAGGTCCGGGCCTTCTCCCAGAGCGGCTCATGATACGCGATTTCCACGACCGTCCGGACGTCCGCGTCCAAAGCGCGCTGGAGGGCTTCTTCGCGGTCGGCGTCGAACTGCGGATCCGTGAGATGTACGTGCGTGTCGACGAGCATGACGCTAAGGAGCTATCTCAAAGCCCGCCGGCGGGGACTTCCCTCCGGCAGCCACGGCCCGCCCTCCGGCCTAGGTGCCTGCGGGAAGTCCCCGCCGTCGGTCTTTGAGATAGGCATTAATTCCCGCCGTTGACGTCTTTTCTGGGAAAGAGGGGAGCGCCTTTTTGGACGGTTTGGCCGTCCTGGAAAGAAACAGCGCCGGTCCGCAGGATTTCCGCGCCCGCGCGGGGCAAGTCCCCGGTTTCTCCCAGTTGTTTCCACATCTCCAGGGCGATGGAGGGCATCACCGGCTGAAGGAGGACGGCGACGAACTTCAAAACGCGCAGGACTTCATGGAGCGACCGCAGGGCCGCCGGGAGGTCCGTCTTGGCCGTTTTCCAGGGAGCCTGGTCGTCCATGTACTTGTTGCAAGCGTTCACCAAATCGATGACGTTCTGCAGGGCCTCATGGAAAGCCAGCCGGTCCATGGCCGAGTCCACGGCTTGGACCACGGTCCGCACGCGATCTTGGTTCAACAGCTCCGGCGGAAGGGCGAGGCCGGGGACCTTGCTCCCATTGTTCTTCTCCACGAGGTTCAGCGTGCGGTTGAGGAGGTTCCCCAAGGCGTTGGCCAGCTCCGCGTTGTAGCGCCCGAGGAGGGCCCGCTGGGAAAAATCGCCGTCTCCCCCGAAGGGGACTTCCCGCAGGACGAAATAGCGCAGGGGGTCCACGCCGTATTCGTCCGCCACCCGGTGCGGGTTCACCACGTTCCCTTTGGATTTGGACATCTTGTCCCCCTCCACCGTCCACCAGCCGTGGGCGAAGACCTGTTTGGGCAGGGGGAGGCCCAACGACATCAGCATGGCCGGCCAGATGACGGAATGGAAACGGAAGATCTCCTTGCCCACCAGGTGCACGTCGGCCGGCCAAATCGTTTCAAACGGCGCGCCCGTCACTCCGTTGCCGGACAAATATCCGGGGGCGGAAATATAGTTCAAGAGAGCGTCGAACCACACGTAGATGGTGTGCCGGGAATCCGAGGGGATCGGGACGCCCCATTTCACCTTCACGCGCGAGACGGACAAGTCGCGCAGGCCGCTTTTCACGAAGTTGCTGATTTCGCTGGCCCGGAAGCTCGGCGCCAGGAAACCCGGGTTTTTTTCGTAATATTCAAGGAGCGGTCGCTCGTATTTGGATAGGCGGAAGAAATAACTGTCTTCCTTCAGTTTCTCGACCGGGCGGGCGCAATCGGGGCATTTGCCCTCCGCCAGCTCCGACTCCGACCAGAAGGTCTCGCAGGGCACGCAGTACCAATCCTCATACGTGCCCATGTATATGTCTCCGGAGGCCCGCATCTTCTCGAAAGCGGCCTGGACGACTTTTTCGTGCCGTTCGGACGTGGTGCGGATGAAATCGTCGTTGGAGATGTTCAGCCTCTTCCACAAGCGCTGGAATTCCCCCACCACGTGGTCCGTATAGGCCTGGGGCGTCTGCCCCCGGTCGGAGGCCGCCTGGACGATTTTGGAACCGTGCTCGTCCGTTCCGGTCAAATAGAAAACGTTTTCGCCGCGCAGGCGCTTCCAGCGGGCCAGGACGTCCGCGGCGATGGTGGTGTAGGCGTGCCCGATGTGGGGAACGTCGTTGACGTAATAGATGGGCGTTGTGATGTAGAAGGTCTTGTTCATAATTTTTTATACCATTCGTGGCTTCCGCTGTCTATCATCCCAACGGATCCGAAGGAGGAGGGCCTCGATGATGAGCTGGGGCGTCACGTTTTGCTTCAGCTGATGCAACGCGTCGAGGGCGCGGCGCAGGGACTCCGGGCGCCTTCGCCCCTGGTGAAGCTCCGCCTGGAATCGAGCCAGGAGCCGGCGCAAGAAGCGTTCCGCGGCCTCCCGCGCCACGCGCGGGTTTTGGAACTGCTCGCAGAAAGACAAGAGTTCGCTGAGCGAAGCGGACTCCCAATCGAAATCCAGCTCTTCTCCTTCCTGCAATAGGGCCAGGGCCCGGCCGGGGGACCCTTCCGACCCGAGGGCCGCCGTCTGCGCGGCGTCCTCCGTGATCCCCGCCTCTTTCATTTTTAAAAAGCCGACGATGTCCCGCAGGGGGAGGGGCCGGAAACGGACCCATTGGCACCGGGAGCGGATGGTCCCCAGCAGTTGGCCGGCGTCGGCGGCGATGAGGACCAAATGGGTGTTGGGGGGCGGCTCTTCCAATATCTTCAAAAGCGCGTGGGCGGCCGCTTCCACCAAGCTCTCGGCCGGGTCCAAGATCACGATTTTCCTCTGCGCTTCGAACGGTTTCATCCGCAAGGACCGTTCCATCTCCCGCACGGTATCGATTTTGAGGGCCTTCTGCTTTTCGACGGGTTCTTTCAGGAGTTGCGCTTGGTATTCGAAATTCATCCAGAGGACGTCGGGATGGTTGAACGCGGAGATCTTCCGGCACCCCGGACAGGCTTCGCAGGCCTCCAAAGGCGTGACGGGGCGCCGGCAATTCAACAGCTTGGCCCACCGGAGGGCCGCCGTTTTCTTCCCCACGCCGTCCGGGCCGACGAACAGATAGGCGTGGGGGATGCGGTCCTCTTTGATGGCCGATAGCAATATCGAGCAGGCCTGGTCCTGGCCGAGGATGTCCCGGAACGATGTGTCCTTGAGCGGGATCAGAGGAAATCCTCAACGACCCGAACGACGCGCGCGTGGACGCGATCAGCACCCGCTTCCCACCGGACCCTGCGGACCCGGCGAGGTTCCCGCCGGGCGATGGCCAGGAATCCTTGCCGGACGCGCTTGTGAAAGTCCAGGGGCTCCCTCTCCAGGCGGTCTCCGCCGGCATGCCGGCGGCCCCGGTCGACGATCTTCTTGCCCAGCGTGCGGGCCTTCGACAGGCCTTTTTCCACCGGCACGTCCAGCAGGATCGTCAAATCGGGACGAAGCCCCCCCGTGGCGATGCGGTTGAGTTCCCGGATTTGCGGGAGAGGCAGCCCTCTTCCGTAGCCCTGATAGGCCTCGGTGGAGTCCGTGTATCTCTCGCAGACCACGGCGCAGCCCCGCTCGAGGGCCGGGCGGATGGTTTCGGCGACGTGCTGCGCCCGGGCGGCCTCATAGAGAAAGAGTTCCGTCATGGGGGCGATTCGGCTGGACGGGTGAAGCAGGATGTGCCGCACCGCTTCGGCGACACCGGTGCCGCCCGGTTCGCGGCTGCGCACGGTCTCAAAGCCTTTTTCCTTCAAGAATTCGCAGAGCAGCCTCGCCTGGGTGCTCTTGCCGCCGCCCTCGGTGCCTTCGAGTGTGATAAAAAGGCCTTTTTTCATGACGGGACCTATTGAAGCAAATTAACCTTCCAGTTGCCACATGACCAGGACGGGTTTTTCTGGAAGTCCGGGAGGAGGGTACAGCGCGAGATTGGGATCGTACGTGAGGTTCCTGCCTCCGCTGAAGCTATTGCCGGGATTAATCGATATCCCTGAACAACGCACTCCGTTGAGGTTGAACACTCGTCCCGCCGATCCCGACAAGGAGATGTTCAGCGTCCCCTGTTCCACGAAATAGATCCCGTTGACCGTGAGGTCGGCCCCGGTCCGGCTGAACGTGATCCGGTTCGTCGCCATCACCGCGATGGAATCACGCGCGCTGGCCGAGTTGGTCCCATTGGCGTAGACGAAGTTGTCGTCGATGGTGACGTTCCCCTGGGAAGGGCTTCCGGCCGTCCCGCTGCAGACGATGGTCACTCGGCCCTGCACGGTGCCCCGCAGGGTCAGGTTGCAATTCTGGGCGAAGAGGATGGCCCCCGTGGGCGGAATGGTCACCACGACCGTCGAGCTCACCACGGAGAAAGTCCCCGATCCCCCGACGACGTTGAACTGCCATGTTTGATCGGAGGCCGTCATGTGGTTGTAATGCAAAGAATAATACGCGGTGTTGATGGTCGGCCACTGAACCGGAGGAACGAAATTGTACCGGGCTCCGTTGAACGTTCCTCCGCTTGCCGTCCCTTGGTAATAGACATCGCAGTTCCGCACGGTGCTTCCAACCCCGGTGTGGTTGCCGTTGCTGATCACCGGGCCCCCGTTGAACGTCACGTTGCCGCCCGTGATATTGAGAGCGCCGTTGAACCACAGCCCGCCCGTATACGTGACGTTGCCGGCCGATATGCCGAAGGGACCGTTGATCATGGTGCCGAATCGAGTGAGGTCGGAAACGAACTGGATGAGCCCCGCCAGCCGCTTGATGGAGTTGGGATTGGCGGAGTTGCTCCCGTATTTGCCCAACGCGCGGATGAAGAGGGTGTGGTTGTCCGGATCGGCTTGAACGGTGACGGTGGAGTAGCCCACGTCATAGAAGACCTCGGCCCGGGCGAGAGCGGCCGCGTCGTAGTGCCCGTCGTAATGGTCTTGGGAAAACTGCCGCATGAAATCCACGAGGACGTTGTTGGAGAGGGCCCTCGCCGTCTTGATCTGCCTTTCCTTGGTGTTCAGGTCGCTCTGCGTAATGGCCCGCTTCATGAACACGCTGACGATGGGGACGAGGAAAACCATGAGGATCAGCACGGAAACAAAAGCCATTCCCCGGGAATTGCCCATAGCTTTTCGCGCTTCGGCGGCCTCCCTCACAGCGCTCTCTTGACCGGGAGGATGGGCGGAGCCAATTGGGTCTCAAGGCGGAAGTCCTCGCGGCCGTCCTGGTTGCGGTCTTGGGCGATCACGATCCCGATGAAGTTGATGTACCTGCGTTCGTCGACGGTGTCGATGGAGCCGCTCCGGTTGCCGCCCCCCGTGGGCGGCAGCACCCAGTCGATTTCCCGGGCGGTGATCACGCCGTCGTTTTCTCCGGCGTCCCCCGTGCCGTTCACCCCATCCGCACCCAGATCAATGAGCCGCCCGAGGTCCTGAGTCTTGGACCCGAGATAGGTGAACTGGAACGTGCTCACGTTCTGCGCGACGACATCGCGGTTCAGGTTCCAGCCCGCCCCGTTGTAGTTGAAATCCCGAGTGAGGGTCTTCCCGGTGAGCTCATATCGGCAGGCCACGTCCACTTGGACGTCGTTGTCGTCGTCATCGTCCTTATGGTCGTATCCGCCGCGCCAGGTGCTCGTGCCCGCGTAGATGGCGGTGACGTCGCTGTCGTCATCGGTGTCCTGGAGGTTGAGGATGCCGTCTCCGTCGAAGTCGCCCTGGGGGTTATACGCCGGCGATCGGGTGGAGTCCATGCGGAACTCGATCAGCGTGGAGGACGAGAGGGTCACTTCGTTCAGCTCCATGACGTCGCGCTCCAGGAAGATGAACGCGCGGCGGAGGTCATCCTGGCTTTGGAGGTTCAGGTTGGAGCGCGTCACGTCCCTGAGAGACGTGGACACGAATTGAGCGAGGGGGATGGCGACGACGGCGATCACGATCACGACCACCATCGTCTCAACGAGAGTGATGCCGGAGTTGCCGCGCAAAAAGGACTTCATCAGGGGGCGACGACGAAGGTCCAACCGGCGTTCGGATCGTACAGAGGGTCCAGGTATCGTTTGTCGGGAGCGGCAGGATTGGCGGCCCAATGTTCCGCATGGATGGTGACCGTGTGCGTCGTCCCCGGCGCGAACGGGACGGCGGGCACGTAGGACACTTGTCCGGTGGAGGCGTCGTAATAGCGGCCCAAAACGGGCGTCGCGGCGCTGCTCACGACAACGGTCCCGTCCACGGTCAGGACGATGCTTGCCGGAATGACGCCGCTCTGGTTGTCGGAAACCCGGCAACCGATCATCGGCAGGGTCGGCGCGTTCACCCCGATGGGGGTGCGGTTCGACAAAGAAGGAGCCGAGTTGTCCGGGTTATCGGGAGCCACCGTGAATGACCAGGTCCTCTTCACTTTGTAGAAGGCCTTGTCGCCGCCTTCCGCGGTTACGGTGTAGGTGTTTCCGTCCGTGAGGACGGGAGGCAAGAGCGTGTCGGGATCCAGCCAGGCGAGACGCCCGGTGGTGGGGTCGTAGGTGTAAGGCACCGTGCTGGCCCCGTTGAAGAAGGAGATCACATCCTGGGAAATTCCGCTCACCGTGGTCGTGGAGCCGACTCCGTCAAGCAGCGTGCATCCGACGTAGGGGGAGAGCGTCTTCGCGGCTCCGGGCGGCGTTTGGTTCGTGATCGCGGGAGGAGTGAAATCGTAAACATACTGTTTTTCGGCGAAGGGAGAAGACAAAGTGCTCTTGATCGTCTGGCCATAAAGGATGTTCGTCCCCTCGACGAGGTCTCCGGTCACCATCATCAGCACGGCGTCGAAGTTCCCGACGAAGTCGGAGGAAAAGGATTCTCTGGTCGGGTTGCTCGGCAGGCCAAGCCTGATATTGACGGTGGCGGCCGGCTCCGTATCGCCCTGCAAGCGAAGGGACGACGCCGAGTCCACCCGGTATGCCACTGTTGTCGGAGGGTACGATTTTGAGATCGTCAAATTATTCGCGCTGATCTGAGTGCTGGTGATGAGCCGATAGAGAACGGCGCCGTTCTCCGGAGAGGTGATGTTGAGTTGGAGGGCGGCCTCGGAGGAGGGGTTCTCGATCCCGGAGAATTGCTCCGCCGACAAAAGCTCCCCTTGTTTTATCGCCACGGTTTGGTTCCCCTTCCAAATCTTGACGGTCAGGAGCTTAATGTGAGTGTCCGGCTGCTCCGCAACCCGCCGGCTGCCGACCATGTACGAATCGTAAAAATCACCGTCGCCGTTTTGGTCGAAAAAGCGGATGTTGGGATCAAAGTCATCAACCCTGTCGTTGTTGGCGTCCTGGAAAGGGATCAGGTCCGAGATGAGGCCGTTGCTGTTCGAGTCGGACGAATCGCGCCGCATGAACGTGACGTCGATTGAAAAATGAGTAAACCCTGCGGATTGTAAAGAGTTATGAAGTTCCTGGAGAGCTTTCACTTCTTGGAACGAGGACCATAATCCATAGTTGGGTTGGGAGGAGTTGCAGGCAAATACGTTATAAAAATCCATGCCGGCCAACCGGGTGTGAATCATCTGCGCCAAACGGCTGCCCCTTAATTCCTCGCGGGATCTCACCGCGGCGATCGTCCCCCATTCGATGGACGCCAGCGCCGCCAAGAGCAAAAAAGACAACATGGCCATGGCGATGACGGTCTCTACCAAAGTGAAACCCGCGTCCTTCGTAGGTGTCAATCTTGAAGTCATCGGTTTCCCTCTTCTTAAACCGGATTCTCCCGCAAGGACATATCCCCACAAAATTATCCTTCCCGCGTTTTAAGAAGAGCTTACCAACTTGAAACAATCCTGTAAAAAGAGGCTCTTCGCTTACAGTTTGCATGCAACGGTATGGCCACAAAACAAGGGTTTATCTATAATTTTATCTCCCTCCATGAGACCCTCTGCGGACTCCCGGACAAGAGCCTGATGTTATTGGCCACGCTGGTGTCGTAATAAATCGTTAGCCCGTTAAGAGAAAAATCTCCAATTCCATCCACCAATCCCAGCAAGCTGACTCCCGATGAAGAGTTGGTGAAATCCCCTCCGACGTACATGAACCCATGGAATCCCAAATTGCTTATTGTTTCACAGCAGTTCCCCGCACCGGGAACCGCGAAATTCGTCGTCCAAACCGATTGCGCGTCCGCGTGATGATATTCCAGTTCGGCGTTGACAGGGATCGTCGCCTGCACAACCCCCTTATTCGCGTTGTAATCCACGTTGTGATTGCTTCCGGCGCAAATCAACGCCTCCACTTGCAGGAAACAGCCTCCGTTCTGAAGGTCCGTCGTAATGTCTCCGGCCGTATCGTTATCGATATAGATGACCGCGGACGTGCTTTGGAACAAATAGTAGTTCGAAGCGCCGCCGTTTTTCTCGAAACGGAGTCCCGCGTTTCCGTTTTGCGATGCGCGAAAATAGCCTGATCCCGTCGGCGTGGCCACCGCCAAATTGTTCCCGCCCGTGTTCTTTTCCACGCGGCCGCTCGGACTGCTGCTGGTGAGGGGAACCGTCGAGTTTTGGGCCTGGGTTAAATAATAGTCAAGGTCCACTTCAGGAGGATCTCCGAGATCGGATTTGTACGCCCAGTATTCCACGCCGTCCGTATTGACGGAGTCGTTCGTGGTGTCCCGGCCCACGATTTGCCCTTTTGAATACTTCCGGGGATAATACGTGCTGCCGGGACCGGGACTGCCGATGGATTGAAACGCCACGATGGGGCCCCAGTGGACCTCCAACCCCGGTTTGTATTGCATGCCGCCTTCCACCTGAAGGCCCGCGTTGATGACGGATTTCGAATACACCGCTTCCACGACCCGTTTTTCATTCGTGGAGGTGTCCCACCCGATGGCCCGGACGGTGACTTGTCCCGTCAGCGGCCCGGAGCTGAATCTGATCGTATATTTCCCGCCCGCCAGGTCCGTGTATTCGACATCGTCGTCATACCCCGCGATGAGCACTCCATTCTTGGCGTCCGTCCAATTCTGGTCGGCCTCCGTGATTTTCCAGAGACCCCGGTCGATGCCCGCCTCGGCCTGATGGAAAGCGGCGGTGGTCTTCTTCTGCTTGGTGGCCCAGCGGGCCTCGTTTCGCACGTATTGCACGATCACGGGAATGAAGATGGCCACCAGGAGCGTGGCCACGACCGCGGCGATGATCATTTGGCCGGAGGCGTTTCCACGAAAAATGTTTTCCTTCCGTTCTCTCGGGTTCATTTTTCCCTCTTCTTTCAAAAGTCCCCGCCTCAATCGTTCATGATCCGGACTTTTTCCACCGCCATCTGCAGGGCCTTGGACCGTCCGCTGTAAATGTCCTTCTCGAACGTCACGGACACGGACATGATGTTGTCATTGTCCGTCTCGCCGTAGGAAAAGACCAAGTAGCGCAAATTCTCCGCGAGGACTTTCGCGGTCCCCGAGCCTTCCTGCATCCACAGCTTGCGGCCGTCCTGCCAGAACGACATGGACGATATCGAGACGGTGTCGAAAACGATCTTGGAGCACGGAGGCTGGGACGTGTGCTTCGTCACCAAGATGGTGGACGCCTCGGCCTGCCGGAGACGGC
>JACQPF010000024.1 GCA_016207625.1 Elusimicrobiota bacterium
AGCGCCGCATAGAGCGTTGTGGATTTACCGGACCCCGTCGGCCCGCACACCATGCAGAGTCCGAAATTCTTTTTGCCGCCGACGCCTTTCAATAAGCCGAGGAACCGATCCAGCGTATCCGTCAGAAACCCGAGGCGCGTGATGTCCACCTGCACGGACTTCCGGTCCAAGATGCGCATGACGCACGCCTCCCCGTACACCGTGGGCACGATTTCCACGCGGAATTCGATGGGGTTCCCTTTCGCCATCACCTGGATGCGTCCCGATTGGGGGATGCGCCGCTCCGTGATGTTCATCGAGGCCGTCATGATCTTGAACTTGGCCATGACGGCGTTGCGGAAGGACCAAGGCACCTGGAACCCCGCCTCGCGCAGGAACCCGTCCACGCGGTACCGGACGACGATTTTCGAGTTCTTTCCCGCGGGGTCTTCAAATGGCTCGACGTGGATGTCCGAGGCTTTTTGCTGCAGAGCGGCGAGGATGATGGCGTTGGTGATTTTTTCCACTTCGGGAGCGGAAGCGTCCACCTCGGTGACGTCGGTTTTTGAATCCACCTTCTCCAGCGTCACGTCGCCGCCGGCGGCGATGGCGGCCTCCTCGGCATGGTCGGCAACGCTCTTCAGCAGCTCCTGGGCCGTGTTGGCGCCGGCGATGCCGTAGACTTTGTCCAACTCCCGCAGGATGTCCTCGGGCATGGCGAGGTAGCCTTGGACTTCGTAGCCCGTTCGGAGATGGATGTCTTCGGAAACGAAGAAGTCCCGCGGGTCGGCCATGGCGACGAGGAGGACCTGGTCCTCCTTGGCGAAGGGGAGAGCGTGGTGCCGGCGGGCGGTGGCCTCGGGGATGATCTTGACGACCTCGGGGTCGATCTCCATTTCGGCGAGGTCCACCGCTTTATTGCGCCATTCCTTGGAGAGGGCTTGGAGGACGTCCACCTTGTCCGCCAGCTTCATGTCCACCACGACCTGCTGGAGAGGCTTTTCCGACTTGTTGGACTCCTCGACGGCGGGCTCGATTTTGTCCGCCGAGACAAGCCCGGCCTCTATCAGAATTTCCTTCACTTGTTTGCGGCCCACAGCCCCGCGCGTGGACATAAACTCTTACCTCCTATATTCACTAATGTTACACGACTTTACTGAATATTCAAGGGAAAAATACGTCAAAGTCTTTCCCTTCGGGATGCCGCCTCCAGCCGCTGAGCCGCGCGAACGGCGCGGCGCCGATCGGTTTCCGAAATGTCCGCGCGACGGGAAAGACTCTTGAAAATGGCGAGGGCCTCGGGCCATCGGCCCGCGCGGAAGGCAGACTCCCCTCGATTCCAGTCCGTTTCAAACGGGCCGTTCGTTGTTTCCGCCGCCGGCGCCCTGGACGCGGGTTTCTTTTTGGAGGCGAGCTTCATGTCGCAAAGCGCCGAAAACGGATCCGCCAGGAAATGGTCCGGCTGAAGGCGCTTCGTTTCCGTGAAGAGCTTTTTCGCGTCCCCCCACCTCTGAACCTCGAGCAGACCCCATCCTTCGCGAAAACGGGCCGCGGCGATTTCCCAAGAAGCGTCTCCGGAAGCCTTTTGATAAAAAATTTTGGAAGGCCCCCACAGGAACCAGCGCATCTCCTCTGCGAATCGGGGTTCCTTTTCCAGCGCCTCCCAATCGCCCCAAAGGGTTGAGCAATCGAGAAGCAGGAATTTGCGGAGGGCTTGGAAATACGCTTTTTCCGGACCGGACCTGCCTTCTTCCGAGAGGACCGTATCCGCCCGCCGCAGGATTTGGGCGAGGTTTTCGCGCGCCGCTCGTGATGCCGGATTTCCCTTCAGCGAGGCCTGCCAGGCTTCGCACGCCCAAAACAAATGTCCCCGGTCCCGATGAGACCGTGCCTGGGACAGCATCCGGCCGGATTCCGAGGAAACGGCAACGCCGGCCTCCCAAGAGAGGAGCAACGGCAGGGAGAAGAGGATTTTCTTGAGAATCATTTCCCGCCGTTTTCCAGGCGGGCGAACACGCATATCGCCAACCCGCCCGCGAGAGCCGCCCACGCGCTTGTCAGGACAAGCCGCCTTCGATTCCGTTTCCGGCTTTCCTCCAAAGGGGACGTCCACACGCCCCAACGAAGGACTCCCCATTTTTTCGAGCGCACCCACACCGGCTGCGACCATTCCATCGAGGGCGGCGACTCCGGCACGTCGATGGCCGTAAAATCCCGCGCCGCGAGAGCTTCACGCAGCCGCTCTTCCTCCCCCGCGCCGGTCGGGAGCGCACCCGCCGACGCCACGACGGTCCCTTTTCGATCCGTCAATACGGCGTACCGGCCATACTCTTCCCCCGCCAAACGCTGGACATACGCCTGGGCCAGCAGCGCGTCTTCAACGGTGAGGACATCCGAGAACGCCGCGGCGTAGTGGCGCAGCAGGACTCTTCCCCGCTCCAAAAAATGGGCCTTCTCAGACCGAAAGGAATCGCCCTCCACCCACCAGGACAGGACGGAGATCCATCCCAAAAGAAGCGCACCCAGCGCCCACCAGCGTCGAGAAGGAATGATGGGAGGCGCGTTTTCCATAAATTTCGTCCATTTTGGCTCTTTTGCCCTCGCGGGTCAACACCCTCTTGAAGAACCTTCCCATTGGACTTAGAATAGGGAATATGGAAGAAGAAATTGAAGACTTGGTGAGGAGGCACGATCAGTTCCAGTTCGAGGTCAAATTGGGCTACGATCTCCTGGAAGGGACGCCGCGGGACGTCTACAAAGTCGAGACCTACTTCTTTCTCCCCCACAACCTGGACATCAACGAATCGACATACACAAAAAACCAGTTCTACAGGGACCTGCTTCTCTACCTTCGGTTCAAGGCGCCAAGCTTTACCTTGGGAGGCCTGGCCGACCCTCGAAACGAGCGGTCGCCCCTTCAAAAAATCCGCGCCAAGCTGGACGACTTCCTGAGATCCGCGCCGCAGCGCGTCGCGCCCGGCTTGGAGTATGAGATCAAACTCCTCGGCTGCGTGCTGAAAAGCTCTTTGAGGGACCACGTCCGCCTCGTCAAGAAACGGATCCAGCTCATCGGGGCGGACCAGGACACCCAGGTCCAAGCCGCGTGCCTCCCTCTCCTTGAGCAATACCTCAGCGAATCAAGGCGCGTGGCTTCCGCTTACCGCGCCCTCCGGGACCGCTTGAGGGCGCCGTCCGTCCCACCCTCTCTCGAATCCACGTACACGCACACGGATGAATACATCAGCCTGCTGATTGAAGGCAACACGCACCAGTTCGTCCGATTTCTCTACACTCTTCCGCCTTACCCGTTTTTAAAAAACCCGATGAGAGATTTGACCGGACTGATCGAGGAGGAAGTCTCCTACCGGAGGGCCGCCGGATATCCTTCCCTCGTGGAGGAACGGCGGGACAACGAGCTCTTCCTGTACCGCTACAGCGTTTTGAAGAAATTCGTCTCAAGCATCCTGCACATCCCGGTCCGCACGACGGAGGAAGGCAAGGGCTTGGAGCATTTCGCCCTGGCGATCGGCGCCGGCATGGCGATGGGGATCGCCACCGCGATCGCCTTCTATTACCAAAAGATCTTTGGGACCCTCTCCCTGTCTTTCTTCCTCGTGCTCGTCATCAGCTACATGTTCAAAGACCGGATCAAGGCGGTCATCCAGGCGCGTCTCCAAAAGGCTCTCTCCAAGAACCTGTTTGACCACTCCACCGCCATGTACGACCCCTTCAACGGGGAGAAGATCGGCGTCTGCCGCGAGGTAATGACCTTCACGGCCGAGGGCGACATCGACCCCGAAGTGGTGCGGCTGCGCAACCGCGAACACATCACGGACATCGAAAACGACTGGCGCAGCGAACACGTGATCCGTTATGTGAAAGAAGTGGTCCTCTTCCCCCGGAACATCTCCCAGGGCCAGCCGCGCATCACGACCGTGAACGACATTTCCCGGCTGAACGTGCGTAGCTTCCTCCTGAAGATGGACGAGCCCAACACCGACATCTTCATCCTGCAGGACGGGCGCAGCGACGTGATCAAAGGCACGCGGGTCTACCACGTGAACATGGTCATTAAGTTCGTTTCCGAAGCGCAAATCCGTTACGACCGGATCCGCCTGGTGTTGACGCGCCAAGGCATCAAGCGCATCGAGCCCGTTACTTCACTCGAACGATTTTCAGGGTTTTAATCACGACCGGCGTGGTGGGCTTGTCCCGGGAGTCCCGGGGTGTATTGGCTATGGCGTCAACCACGTCCTGCCCCTCGACCACATGCCCGAAAATGGTGTGATGGCCCTTGAGCCAAGGAGTGGGAGCGACGGTGATGAAAAACTGCGAGCCGTTCGTGTTCGGCCCGGCGTTGGCCATCGCCAACTGGCCCGGCTTGTCGAAATTGAGGTCCGGCGCGATCTCATCCTCAAATTGGTAGCCGGGGCCGCCGACGCCCACGCCGAGGGGGTCTCCGCTTTGAATCATGAAGTTGGGGATCACCCGGTGGAAGATGATACCGTCGTAGAAGAGCCTCTTCGCCTTCGCGTTTGATTTGGGATCGACGAACTCCTTTTTCCCCTCCGCCAGCCCGGTGAAGTTCTCCACCGTTTTCGGAGCCTTCTCAGGGAACAACCGGCAGACGATCTTGCCCAAGGTCGTCTCAAAAACCGCGTAAGTGCCGGGATCTATTTTCCAATTGTCAGCGGCCAGCCCATCCTCGGCGAACTGAAAAACCGCCGCCGACAA
>JACQPF010000104.1 GCA_016207625.1 Elusimicrobiota bacterium
CCATTAGACCATCATCGTCAATCCATTGACCGTCCGCTTCTTGGCGCATATAGTAAGAATATTCGGTCACGTACGGCTGGGTGACGCTCTTTGTTCCATCGGCCGACTCGCTGATGGAGGTGGTGGTCATCCTCTTCATTTGGGCCTGGCCGTCAATCACTTTCATCTCCTGATCCGACCAGGAATGAGTAACGTTCCCGAAGGCGTCTTCCGTGCGGGTGTAGATGGCGCCTTCGGGGTTGTAAGTCTCTCCGGCGATGGTCACAGGCTGGAACGACCGGGCATCAACAGTGGCCAAATCGCGGACCGCCTCCGCGGCTCGAACGACGGGGCGCTTGTTCGGATCCGTGTCCATTTGGCCGATCAGACGGGCGGGCAGCAACATCTCATACGTCTCGCTGTCGATCAACCGTCCCTCATCATCAAAGCATTCCTGCCCCACGTAGTTGTATTCCATCACGTAGGGATAGGTGCGGCTTTCCGTCCCATCCACGTTGACCGACTTGCTTTCCGTCACGGTCTTGATCAACCTGGCCTGGCCGGCGATCACTTTGAACTCCTGGTTCGTCCAGCTTTCGGTGACGTTGCCGAAGGCGTCAGTGGTGACGCTGTGGATGGCGTAGAGGTTCCCGCTGGGAGCCAGGGTGGAGCCTTCCACCGTCATGCGCGTCAGCTCGCCGTCTTTCGTGTAGCTGTAGCGCAGGAGATACGGGTCGGTGACGGTGACGTCCCCGTTGGCTCCGACGGTCTTGTCCACGTCTATGCGCTCCGAGGTGATGCGGAGGAGGCCGTTGATCATCCCATAAGTGAAGGACCTCTCCAGGATGGAAACGTTCCCGTCCTGGTCCCGGGTCATCCCGAGGCTCTTGCCCGTGATGCTGAAAATCCCGACGGCCGTGCTGCCCGTGAAGGTGATGGTGGTCTCCGTCGTCTTGTCTCCGTCCTTCGTGACGATGGAGACGTCCTGGGAATAGGTCCCGTTCTGGTAATTCAGCACCCCGCCGAGGACGATCTCGCCTTCGATGATCCGTCCCTGAGTGTTCCGCACCTGGAAGGTCACGCGCCCGCCCTCGCCCGCCGTGAAGGACAGCACCTGTCCCTTCAGGCCCAGCAGGCCGATGAGGCTGTCCCGCGTGATCCCAAGCCCGGCCAGATACGCGCCCATGTCGGCATTGGAAGGCAGGGCCGCCACCTTCTGCACCGCGGTGGATTTCAAAAGCCCGCTGTCGTGGTAAAAGTAGACCGTGGTGTAAGGCGCCGTGTAGGTTTTCCCGCCGTCGATGGATTCGGTGAACGAGGACATCGTGGTGGACATCAGCTTCGCCTGGCCGGTCTTTTGGTGCACTTCGAAATTCTGGAAGGTGGAGGAGTAGGTCTTGTTCCCGAACACGTCGAAAGTGACGGTCTGGACCGTCGCGTCGCTCACGCTGTCCAGCGTGCCGATCCGCAGGTCGCTTCCGCGGCCGGCCCGGCGCTCGTCGTACACGAAAGCCTTGAGCTGCGCGGGGGTGAGGTCCTGTTGTTTGTAGCGGTAAGTCATGGCGTAGGGGCTTGTCAAGGTGACGGACCCGTCGGCCGATTTCACGAGCGACGCGCTGTCCACTCTCATGAGTTTCGCCTGGCCGGCGACGACCTGGAACTCCTGCCGGACGTAGCTGTACGTCACATTGTCAAAGGCGTCCTCGCTCACCGTACGCACGTGGTAGCCGCCGAGGACGCTTTCCACTTTGACCGCTTGGCCGTCGCTTCGCTGAACGGAGTCCAGCGTGATCGTCTCGGCGATCGAGACGCCCTTGAGCTGCCCGGCGAGGGGGCCGTTCTGGTGATAGGCATAATTCGTAATATAGGGGGCGGTGTAGCTGTCCGTTCCATCAACGGAAATCGAGATGGAGCTGGTGGTGGTCGAACTCAACTTCGCCTGGCCGAGGAGCACCGTGTAGGTTTGCTCCGCCCATGTGTGAGTCACGTTGGAAAACGAGTCTTCGGTGACGCTGTAGATGGTCCCACCGCCCGTATACTCCTGCCCATCGATCGTCACTTTCACTGGTGGATTCGTTCCCGCGGGCGTCACTTGCGGCGGACGAGTTTGGTCCAATTGGCCGACCCGGTGCAAAGAACGATTCTGCGCGTTGTCCTGAAAATAGTGATATTCCATCTGGTAGGCGCTTGTATAGCTCTTGGTCCCATCGGTTGAAATCGAAGCGGACTCGGTCGTCGTTGTTTCCAGTTTCGCTTGGTTTCCCAGAACGCGATACGTTTGATCCGTGAATGAGTATGACACGTTCCCGAAAGCATCCACGCTCTTGGTTTGAATGATACGGCTCAAATTGGCTCCCTTCTCCGCCAGCCAAGCGTTCAACGCGGGATCCACAGTGATGGTCCCGACGGCTCGGACCGTCACCGCCTCAAGCAATCCGACTTGTCGAGTTTGGGCAAGAGCCCCATAGGCCTCCTTTTGATCCGCCTTCAATCGCCCCTGGCCATCGAACATCGCTTGCCCTTTGTAGGCATAGACCATCTCATAAGGGGCCGTGATTGTGACCGTGCCGTCCATCGATTGGCTTAAAGAGGCGTTCTTCACGCTTGTCATCCTGGCCTGGCCCGCGATCACCCGGAACTCCTGCCGGGCGTAGCTGAAGGTGAGGCTCCCGAAGGCGTCTTCGCTCACCGTGCGGACGTGGTAACCGCCGGGGACCGAGTCCACGCTGACCAGGCTCCCATCCCCGCTCCGAACCCGGTCAACGGCCGCCACCCCCTCGATCGACGCGCTTTTGAGCTGCCCGGCGATGGGGCCGTTCCGGGCGATCCAGTCGCGAATGGCCTGGCGGCTCGGCGTCTGCCCGCCGCCGTAAAGCTCGTTGCCGTGATAGGCATAAAGCGTCGTGTAGGGGGCCGTGTAGCTGTCCGTCCCGTCGATGGACTTGGAGATGGAACTGGTCGTCGCCCTTTGCAATTTCGCCTGGCCGAAAAGGACCACGTACTCCTGGTTCGACCATGAATACGTCGCGTTCCCGAAGGCGTCCTCGCTTGCGCTGAAAATGGCTCCGACGCCTTGAATGGTTTGCCCGTTCACCACCGCCTGGATCGGCGGGTACGCCCCGACGGCGCTCACCACAGGCGGGTGTTGCCGGTCCAACTGGCCGACTTGGCGCAGGGACCGGTTCGCCCGGGTATCCCCATAATAGCGATACACCATCGCATAGGGCGCCGTGTAGCTCTTCGTTCCATCCACGGAAATGGAAATCGACTCCGTCTCCGTTCTCGACAGCTTCGCCTGGCCGGCGAGGATGATGAACTCTTGTTTGGACCAGGAATGGCTCTCGTTCCCGAAGGAGTCCACCGTTCTCGTGTAGATGGAGGCCTCTCCGGGCCACCCCCCCGCATAAGTCACAGGTTGTCCGTTAATCGAAAGCGTGATCGTGTAGGGGGAACGGCGCTCCGCCAGGTCGACGATTTTGGCCTCCGCCAGAAGCCCCGGCAAACGGCCCAGCGCTCGATTTGGGTTGAAATTTTCAAACGGCGTCCCTTTCTCTCCCCAATATGTGTAATGGGTCGTGTAGGGATAAGTCACCGTTTCCGATCCATCCACGTTGTGCGATATGGACTGGGTGGTCACATCGTCCAATTTCGCCTGACCGAAAACGATTTTGAAGGTTTGACGGGAATTGGAGATCGTTTCGTTTCCAAAAGCATCCAGCGTTGTCGTTTTGACATTGTTTTGGCTGGTTCCGATGATTTCCGCCTTTGCCAACAACCCTCTAAAAGGTTTCGTGTTGGGGTTTGGCGGAAACACCAATTCCTGGCCGGCCTTGTCCGTTTCACCGTAATACCAATACTTCGTCGTGTAGGGGGTCGTCACGGAATGGGAACCGTCGATGCTGTCCGAAACGGAACCGTTCTTCACCTCGTCCAGCTTCATCTGACCGAAAAGCTTCTTGAAGGTTTGCTGGGAGAAGGAATAGGTTGTGTTCCCGAAAGCGTCCGTCGTCATGGTGAATATCGGGAAGCTCCCAGTCACGCGCACGACTTGACCCGACATTAAAGTGACGGCGGCTTCGTTATCCGTCAACCGCACATTCTCGCTGCCTGCGGCGACACGGACCAATACCGCGCGTTTGACCTGTCCCACGGACTTAGCCCTCACCAGCCCCGCGTAATCCCTCTTTTCGCTTAAGCTCCAACCTCTCACGTCACGCGGCTGACCGTGATTATCGACGAACAGATCTTCTCCTTCATAGGTGTAAACCGTCTTATAGGGCAAAGTAACGCTTTCGCTCCCATCCACCGAAACCGTCCGGCTCTCAGTCACCGTCTCCTTCAACTTTGACTGCCCGGCCACCACGATAAAGGTCTGCGTTGTAAAGGAGGTGGTCACGTTCCCGAAGGCATCCGTGCTCACGGTCTCCATCCGGCCCGGCAGCCGCGCCTCTTTCAACTGCCCCAGGATCGCCCCGTGGGCGGCCACCCATGCTTCAATCTCCGTACGGCTGGGCGTCCGGCCGAACTGATAAAGCTCTTCCCCGTGATAGCGGTATTCCGTTACATAAGGCTTGGTCTCCGACACCGTCCCATCGATGGAGGTGCTGGTGGAACTCGTCGTGACTTTCGTCATCTTCGCCTGGCCCGCCATCACGGTGAATTCCTGGACCGAGGTCGTGGTCGTTAGGTTCCCGAAGGCGTCTTGACTTAATGTGACGATTTCGTCCTGCTCCCATCGCCCGAAGGCTCCCTGGGACTTAAACCACTCTTGAACCCATGCCGGCAAATGGGATACCCAAGGCTTTGGGATCCAAATCTTTTCCAGCTCCGCGCTTTTGAGCTGTCCGAGCTTGGCGCCGTTGAGCCGGACCCAGCGTTGGACCTCCGTTCGGCTCGGCGTCCTCCCCCTCGCATACAGCTCCTCCCCGTAATAGGTGTAGACCATCGTGTAGGGGGCGGTGTAACTGACCGTGCCGTCGATGGACTGGGAGATGGAGCTGGTGGTGGTCGAGAGCATTTTCGCCTGGTTGAAGAGCACCTCATACCTCTGGTCCGACCAGGTGTGAGTCAGGTTCCCGAAGGCGTCTTCGCTCACACTGTAGATCGCCCCGCTCCCTGAATAAGCGTTCCCGTTGATCGTCACGCTCACCGGGGGATGCGCTCCCACCTTTTTGACTTCCGGCGGATGCTCCCGGTCCAATTGCCCGACCCTGCGCCGGGCGCGGTTCTGAGCGGTATTCCCGTAATAGTGGTAGACCATCGCATAGGGGGCGGTATAGCTCTTGTTTCCGTCGACGGAGAAAGAGATCGATTCCGTTTCCACGCGGGCGAGCTTCGCCTGGCCGGCGAGCACCTTGAACGTTTGCTTCGACCAGGAATGGCTTTCGTTCCCGAAGGCATCCAGGGTCTTCGTGTAGACCGAAGCCTGTCCGGGCCACCCGCCCTCATAGGTCGTGGGCTGCCCGTTCATGGTGATCGTCACCTTGACGGGCTGGCCGGGCCCCGCCGCCCAGGAGATCACGGCCCCGGCCATCAAACCTTTCCTCGCCGCCGTGCCCGGGTTCCGCGGAATCTCGCGCCCTCCGTTGTCGTACCATCGCCCGTTCACTTCCTTGGCGTAATAGGTGTAACGAGTCGTAGCGGGGTAAGTCACCGAATGGGAACCGTCCACGCTGTCGGACACGGAGGCTGTGGTCACCTCCGACAGCTTCGCCTGGCCGAAGAGGACGATGAACGTTTGATGGGAATAAGAGGTCGTTTCGTTGCCGAAGGCGTCCTTGGTTTTGGTTAAAATCGTATAGGGCTTCCCGGAGACAAGGATGCCGTCATCGGAAGCCGAGAGGACCGGCCCGGACGTGATCTCCGCGCGCGCCAGGAGACCCTTCATCCGGCCCGCTCCCCGGTCCGGCGTGAAGGGCGCATAGTC
>JACQPF010000105.1 GCA_016207625.1 Elusimicrobiota bacterium
GCCCTAACGATTCGGGGACCAAGAGGCGCCCCTGTCCATCCACTTCCGCCAACGTCGCTCCAGAAATCAAAAGTCGTTTGAAGGCTCGCGCCTGCTGCTTGTTGTCGACCGGCAAATCCTGAAGTTTCTCTAGCAACCTTCTCCATGCGGCCTCCGTGTAGAGCGATAGACACCCTTCCAAACCCCGTGTAAGCACAAAACGCTTGTCGGAGCCTCTCAGTCGCGCCGGGAGAAAAACGCGGCGTTTGCCATCCAATGTGTGTCGAAACTCGCCGCCAAGAAACGTCATTCATTTTTCCCCACACTTCCACACTATTCACCACTCTTCACCACTTTTCACCACTGGGGTAAATATATACAACGGCCGATTTTTTGTCAAGGGTTTTTTGAATTTTTTGGAATTTATTATTTTCTTGAGAAGGTGGGAGCTGATGCCGCGCGGCATAAATAGGGCCGCCGATAAAATCGGCGGCCCGTGGGCGCTGACGACAACCTGTACACCGAGTTCTGTCCCCCGCCCAGGAGGCGGGGTCGGATCATTTCTCTTTGTCCCGTCTTAAGACGGGCTCAGCGGCCGACCTGAAGCCGGGGAGGACCGGACCTGTCCCGCCCGTCTTTCGACGGGGCGCTTCGTTTTGGCCTTGCTCCCGGTGGGGTTTGCCTTCCCCGGCCTTGCGGTCGGGGAACGTGAGCTCTTACCTCGCGTTTTCACCCTTGCCCCGCGCCGAGCGGTCGGCCGGCGGAGCTGTCGTCCCCTGCGGGACGCCGCCGGACCTTGCGCTCTTCGCAAGGGCGGTTTGTTTTCTGTGGCACTTTCCGTGCCTGCCAACGCCGGCAGGCCCCGCGCGTTACGCGGCACCGTGGTCTCCGCACCGCCGACTCGCGTCGACGGCGCCAGGGAGCTCGGACTTTCCTCTCCGCTCATCTTCAGCGGAGCGATCCTTCAGTTGTCGTTAAAACTTTTTTTCTTCGCCTCGTCCAAAGCCATGTTCGCCAGTTGGTCCACGCGCTTGTTGTGAGGATGGGTGGACCGGCGCACGTGGAGGACGCTCAAAGATTCGAACCGGCTTTCGAGCTCCCGCACGCGCGCCATCAAAACTTTCATCCGCTCGTCGCGCACGCGGTATTCCCCGGAGACCTGCTTCACGACGAACTCGGAGTCCGTGAACACACGCGCGCGCCGGGCCCCGGCCGCCAAAAGTTCTTGTAGCGCGCGGATCAGCCCCTCGTATTCCGCCACCTGGTTCGTGTTGAGGCCGAGGAATTGCTTGACCTCTTTCACGACGCTTCCGCCGGGGTCCGAGATCAATAGCCCGAAGGCCGCCGGACCCGGATTCCCGCGGGAAGCTCCGTCGCAGAACGCCTCCCACACGGAACTTGTTGCGTCAACATGAGTCATGGGTCTGAAAAAAGAACGTTCTCAGGAAGGAACGGACTGTGTTTCGCCTTGCGGTTTCGCGTCCGAGGCCGGCGCCTCCGGAGGCACATAGAGGATGCGGGAACAGCTGTCGCAGGAGATGAGCTCTTTCCCTTTCATCGTCTCGTTGAGGACGGTGGGCGGGAGAGTCTGCCGGCACCCGCCGCAGATCATGTCTTTGATGGGGACAAGCACTTGGAAACCGCGCCGCCCGCGATGGATGCCGTTGTAGCGCTGCAGGAGATCCTTGGGGATCGATTGGGAAAACGTCTCGCGCTCGGCCTTCGCCTGATCGATTTTCTCTTGGAGCTTCTTCTCCTCGCCGTCGAATCCGGCGATTTTCTGCTCGCAAACGCTCTTGTTCTGCTGAAACGCCTTGTCGTGCTCTTTCAAATCTTTTTGGAGCCGCTCCATCCGCTCCATCAATTCCAGGACTTGGTCCTCGAGGGCGCTCTTCGCCTTCTTCGCCTCTTCGATCTGGTTCAGGAGGGCCTTGTAAGCCTCGTTGCTCTTGACGCTGTTCAGCTCGGAGCTGCTCTTGCGGACGGCTTGGTCCTTGGACTCGATGTCCAGCTCCAGGCTCTTTTTTTCCACCTGCGCCTGGGTGAGGGCCTTCTTGGTCTCTTCAAACTGCGTTTGCAGGAAATGGATTTCTTCTTTGGCCTTGTTCCGTTCGGGCTCGATGCGCGCCTTGGCCTGCACCAAACCGTCCAACTCGCGATCGAATTCCTGAAGCTTGATCAGAGGAACGACATTTTCATTCACGCTCATTCCGCTCCTTTTCCCGCCTGTGTCCGTTGATCTTCTCTCATCCGCCGACTGGGCGGTACAGGGCTTGAACCTGTGACCTTTCGCGTGTGAGGCGAACGCTCTACCGCTGAGCTAACCGCCCAGCCGGCGCACAAGAGAGATGGTGCCAAGAGGTATATTAAAGCATAAATTTTGGGCCCTGATGGATTTGAACCTATGGCCTTTCGCGTGTGAGGCGAACGATCTACCGCTGAGCTAAAGGCCCGAGAAACTTTCTATTTTATCACAAAACCAGTGGTTTTCATGTACTTCATCCCCTTGTATAGGAATCGACAAAAA
>JACQPF010000106.1 GCA_016207625.1 Elusimicrobiota bacterium
CCGCCGAAGCCGCCCACCGCCGCGAAATAGCGCTGCACCTCCGGCCGGGAGGCGAGGAACGCCTCCGCCTGCCGGAACCTCTCATCGGTGAACTGCAAAGACGATCCGACGGGCGTCTGCATGCGGACCATGAATAGGCTTTGGTCCTGCGCGGGCACGAACTCCTTGCGCAGAGCCTTATAGGAAAAGAGGGATGCGGCGAAGATCGCCGTCGAGGCGAGGAGGGTGGTCCACCGCCAGCGAAGGCAGCCCGCCAGGGCCCGCTTGTAGCCTCTCGCCAAGGCCTGGAAAGACCCCTCGATCGCCCGGCCGAACCAGCTGGTCCGGGGACGTACCGTAAGAAACTGAGAACAGCGCATGGGCGTGAGGGTGAGCGCCTCCAAGAGAGACAGCAGGACCGCCACGGAGATCGTCACGCCGAACTGATAGAAGAACTTCCCGATGATCCCCTTCATGAACGCCACGGGCAGGAAGATCGCCACAACCGCCGCGGAAGCGGCCAAGGCCGCGAACGTGATCTCCCGCGCGCCGTACACCGCCGCGCTGACCCGTTCTTGCCCGCGCTCGCGGTGGCGGACGATGTTCTCCAGGACCATGATGGCGTCGTCCACCACGATGCCGATGGCCAGAGACAGGCCCAGCAGCGTGAAGACGTTCAGTGTGAACCCCATGAAATACAGGACGATGAACGTGCCCAACACCGACGTGGGAATGGCCAAGAGAACGTTGACGGTGGAGCTCCAGGACCCCAGGAACGACCAGCACACCAAACCGGTCAAGATCGCGGAGAGCACCAGGGTGAAGTTCAGCTCATGCACGGCCTCCTTGATGAATTTGGTGGAATCGGAATTGATGGAGAGATCGAGTCCCTCGGGCAGTTGAGCCCGGATTTCCGCCAGTCGCGCCTTGACGCCGTCGGCCACGGCCACGGCGTTGGCGCCCCTCTGCTTGCGGATGCCGAGGCCCACGGCGGCTTTCCCTCCCGCCCGGGAGATGCGCCGCACGTCGTTCAGGCCGTCCTCCACCCTCGCCACGTCCCTCAATTTGATCGGCACGAACACCGGCGCGCCGCCGCGCTGGGAGATGGTGATGTTTTTGAATTCATCCACGGTGGACGCCTCGCCCATGGACCGGACGTTCAGCTCCTTAGGGCCCGTGTCGATGGTCCCCGCGGGCACCTCGGCGTGCTGCCGCTCCACGGCCGCGAGCACGTCGTCCACGGTGACCTGCTTCTCCGACAGCTTTTCCGCGTTCAGCCAAATCCTCAAGTTCCTCTCGGTGAACCCCCCCATGAACACTTCGCCGACACCGGGCACGGTCTGGAACCGCTCGCGGATTTGCTCGTCGGCGTAGGTCATGAGCTCGCGCATGGGTTTGTCGCCGGAAAGCGCGACCCACAGGATGGGCTGATCCTCCGGGTTGGATTTCGTCACGATGGGTGGGTCGATGTCCCGCGGGAGGCGGCGCTGCACCTGGGCGAGCTTGCTCTGTACGTCTTGGAGGGCCGCGTCGATGTTCCGGTTCAGCTCGAATTCGATCGTGATGGAGGCCGATCCTTGCCGGCTTGAGGAAGACACCTCCCGGACGCCTTCGACGGACATCATCGCGTCTTCCACCACGTCCACCACGTTGGCCTCGAGCACCTCGGGCGCCGCCCCCTCCCAGCTCACGCGCACGTTGAGGACGGGGAAATCCACGTCGGGCATCTGGCTGACGCCCATGCGCGAAAACCCGAGCGCGCCGAAAAGCATCAGCGCGAACATCAGCATCCAGGCGAAAACGGGCTTCTGAATCGATATGTCGGATAAGGTCATTGGGGGGCCCCGCCGTCTTCCATCGCCGTCCCCGCCGCGACGTCCAACCGCACGCCGTTGAGCTTGACGTCCAGGCGGACGCGGTCGTAACTGAGACGCGCCTCCTGAAGCGCCGAGAGCGCGGAGAGCACTTCCAAATTGTTCGTCAATCCCAGCCGATACTCCTCGGACTGGACCGTGACGTTCCGCTCCGCCTTGTCCACGGCTTCCTTCAGCTTGGCGGCTTGCGCGAGGGAACTGACGAGCTCTTCATGCACCCGCCGGACGTCCGTTTCGGCCTGGCGCTGCAACCGGGATCGCCGGATTTCGGCCGCGCGCGCCCGGCTCTCCGCTTCCAGGACGGAGCCTCGATGCTCCCCGCCCGTGCTCAAAGGGAGCGTTGCGGAAAACAGGAGGTCCCAATCGATCGGCTCGTTGAAGCCGACGCGCTTCAGGTAATAATTTCCATCCAGGTTCAGCGTGGGCCACCTCGCCCGGCGAGCGGATTGCCGATAAAACCCCGAAGCCTCCACATTCCGGCCGGCGGCCAAAACATCCGGCCGGGAGGGGACTCTGGAGAGATAATCTTCAAGGGGGGCCGGTTCAACAATGTCCGGTTGAGCGTCGGCCACGTCCGCCACGGTGCGCCCGGCCAGGAAGCTCAACAACTCCAAGGCCGAGACGCGGAGGCCCGCGGCCTCCTCCATCCTGGCCTCCAGGGCGGCCAGCTGCGATTCGACCGACAACACCTCGCTCCGGCGGGAACGCCCGATCCGCACCCGGCCTTCCAATTCCTCCAGCCTTTTGAGAGTCGACTGTTTCAGCGAGCCCAACGTCTGCCGCCGGCGGTCCATCTCCACGACGTTGTAAAAAGCTCTCGCCACATCCTCAAAAAGAAGCTGCTCGGCCCGCCGCCGCTCAAGGGATTTCCCCGCGATCTCGGCTTTCAGGCCCTTCAAGCTTAAAAGCTCGCGGAACCCCGCGAAGAGGAGCTGATTGGCGGCGATCCTCGCCTCGGGCCGCGTGCGCCGGGTCAAGGTTCCCCCGACACCCGTGGATGGCGGCACGCCGCTGGTGTCCTGGACAAGTTCGGACGCGCGCAACTCGGCTCGAGGAAAAACGCGCGCCCGCAGTTGGGCGTAGCGCCCCTCGGCCTGGCGGATGTCCTCTTCGCTCAATTCGAGGGTTTCACTGCGCGCCAGGGCCAGGCGATAACACTCGTCCAGCGCGAGCGGGGCTTCGCCCATTCCGGCCGGAGCGATGATCGCCAGGAACCCCAGGGTCAGCAGCGCGGTCCTGATCATTTCTGTTCGGATTCTATGGTGAAGGTCGCGGTCTCTTCGTCGCCGGGCTTGCCGATGAGGATCTGCGAGGCGGGCTTCTGTTCCTTTTTGGGCTTGAGGAGGTCCTCGGCGGACCAATTTAAAACGGTCCGGCCCCGGCCGTCTTTGACCACGACCTGCCGCACCGCTTTTTCAGAATCGTATTTCCGGAGGACATCGGAAGCCGTCTCTTCGACGGCCGATCGGAGGAGTTCTCCCATCAGGGCGTTGGATTCGTCCGCGTCATCCGATTTCTCCAGGACCAGCAGGAGCGTTCGATCCTCGACGCGTCCCTGGACTTTTTGGACCTGCAGGAACACGCTCACCAGGGGGTTGGAGGTGAACTGCCGTTGCAAGCGCGAGGCGGCGAGGCGAGCCATGAATTCCGTCATCGGGATGTCCTTCCACGAGTCCGGGGACTCCGGCTCGGGCACGTTCTCGGTTTCCAGGATCAGGCGGTTCTCAAAATCCGACCGGGAGACGCGGAAGAAGATCAGGCCTTTGATGTCGGGGAAATAGCGGATGAGGTTGACCGTGACCCCGAGGCGGGCGTCGCGGGCCTTGAGGACGAGGAAATCGATGGACGCGTCGGTGGACAGGGCCGCGCGGGTGGTGGACAGCATGGCGCCCTCCAGCTTCTCCAGGGTTTTCCTCTGGAGGCCGAGGTCCTGCCCCACCAAACCGTCCAACTGGCAAGCCGCGTACAGCGTCTTGCCGACCAGGCGGACATCCACCTGGAGGTCGTACTCCTTCCGGCAGATGTCCCGCACGGCTTCTGTTAACCGCTCTTTGGGAAAAGAGGGCCGGCCGCAAGCCGCGAGGGCGTTAAGAAACGGGAGGAGAAGGAGGAGCGGGAGGTTCCGGCGCAGGAACCGCGGGGACCTCCGCCGGGCGGGATTCGTCCGGCTTGACGGTTTCGATCGGCACCCGGTTGCGGGCCTTTCCGTATTCGGAGAAAATGGCATGGATGTCATCATACTCCAATTCGTCACGTTTTAACAATTCTTGGGCGAACCGGTCCACCAGGACCCATTCGTTGCGGAGGAACTCTTCCACGTCCTTGGCGCAGGCGTTCAGGATCGTATGGGTTTCGTTGTTGAGACGCTCCTTAAGGTTGTCGGAAATTTGGTGCTGAGGCAGCAGGGAATAATCCCCGATGAACCCGTTGGTCCCCATGCCGAGGCTCCAGACCATGGCGTGCGCCTTGCTCATGGCGTTGGCGAAATCGGCGGCGACGCCGGAGGTGGTGACGCCGTATTTGATCTTCTCCGCCACGTATCCGCCGAGAGCCACTTTGATGTCGGCGATGATCTTGTCGCGGCTGGCGGTGTGCATCTCCTCCCGGGGATGGTGGTACACGACGCCCAAGGCCCCTCCGCGGTGGATGATGGACGCCTTGAACACGTCGTCCGTCGGGTGGAGCTGATAGAGCACCATGAGGTGCCCGGTTTCGTGGAAGGCCACGCTCTCGCGCTCCGCGGGAGCCATGTTGAGGCGGTGGGCCACGCCGAGGTCGATGCGCTCGATCGCCTCGGACATGTCCTTGTAGGTCACCACGTTCCTCTGGTTGCGCGTGGCGATGAGGGCGCCTTCTTTGACGATGTTCATGATGTCCGCCGGGGACTTGAAGACGCACCGGCGGGCCAGGCGCCCGATATCGACTTCGGCGTCGTGTTTGACCTTTTTCATATAGTAGCGGAAGAGGTCGACGCGCTCCTCCAGGTTCGGCCGGTCGATGTAGATCTTGCGGTCGAACCGGCCGGGGCGCAAGAGGGCTTTGTCCAACACCTCTTCCCCGGCGTTGGTGGCCCCGATCACGACCACGTTCTCCTGTTTCTCTCCCAGGCCGTCCATCTCGACGAGGAGCTGGTTCTGGGTGCTGTTGGTCTCTTCCCCGCCGCCGAACGCGTTGAAGTGACGGCCGCGGCCGATCACGTCCAGCTCATCGATGAACACGATGCAGGCCCCGTGCGCGTAGGCGAGCTGGCGGGCTTTCGTGAAGAGCGTGCGGATGCGGCTGGCGCCGACGCCGACGAACACCTCGACGAATTCGCTTCCCGCCATGCTTAAGAAAGGCACGCCCGATTCCGAAGCGATGGCCTTCGCCAAAAGGGTTTTCCCCGTGCCCGGCGGGCCGACGAAGAGGATGCCTTTGATGATGTGCCCGCCGATGGCTTTGAGCCGGGCGCGGTCCTTGAGGAGATGCACCACCTCCATGGCCTCTTTTTTGGCGTTCTCCAGGCCGATCACGTCTTTAAAAGAGATGTTCACGTCCTCGGACTTGATTTTCGTGCTGGACCGCATCTTGCCGAAACCGCTCCGGAACACGTTCATGTACAGGTAGACGAAGATGACGGCGTTCACGCCGGCGAGGAGGAACTGCAGGGGGATGTTGGCTAAGGTGAGGTTGCGGTAAAACGACTCCATCGAGGCCAAGCCCCAGATGGTGAAAACGATCAGGAGGAAGGTGATTCCGATCACCATGAATTTCCCCCAGTGGTTCATCCAAAAAATCTTAAATTTTCGCATGATTAATCCTTTTTTTTATTTTCGCCCGCCGGAGCGCCGGAGAGGAGTTCTTGCACCCGGTCCGCGACGTCCATGATATCAAAGGGCTTGGGAATGTACATGTCGGCCCCCACTTTCAAGCCCCGGGCGACATCGGCGGAGTCCGTCCGTGAGGTGAGGATGATGATTTTCGGCGTCGGGAGATCGTACCGTTCCGAAGTGATGGTGTGCACGAGTTGATACCCGTTCATATGGGGCATCATCACGTCCGTGATCAGCAGGCTCGGCTTTATCTTCTCCACCAGACCGAGCGCTTCCCGGCCGTCTCCGGCCGCGTGGACGTTATGCCCGCGGCCCGTCAAAAGCACGGCCAAGAGGTTCCGGATGTTCGGGTCGTCTTCCGC
>JACQPF010000095.1 GCA_016207625.1 Elusimicrobiota bacterium
ACAGACGGCTCTCCTCAGGCCCCGGCAACAGGGGCGCCGCTAAGCGTGATTCGCGCACCAGCCTTTGGGCGACCTCCACCAGTTGGTCCCGCGCGTCCTGAATTTTTTCTTCCGACGGCTTGCGCGTCTCCAGGATTTCGTCCACGGCTTTTTGTTGGAATTCCGTCAACGCGGCCCGCACCCGCGCTTGGAACCCGTTGTTCAGTCCGGACATGGCGAACGCCAAAACGTCCAACTTGACTTGTGAAAAAATGAGAGCCAAATCCCCATCCCCGAATCGTTCGAGGTCTTCAAACATAAACACTTTCGCCCGCACGCGAGCGGCGAGCGCCGGGTCTTTCTCTTGAAGAGCGGACAGGAGCTTTTTCCGGTCGGCCCCCTTCGCGGCCTCCAAAATCCTCACCACGTCCTCGATGCCCCCCACGCTGCCGGACAGCCGCTTCTCCAGCTCTTCTTTGAGCCGGATCATCAGCTCCGGCTCTACCATAATGATTTGGGACATCATCGACAGGATGGCCGCGATCTTCTCCGGAGGCTGGAGGGCCAGATAGGCCGCCCTCACTTTCTCCGGCAGGTGCGGAACGACGAGCGCGATGTTGTCGATCGGCTCGTTTTTCAAGAGATGGTGCAGGTGCTGCACTTGGCCCGGCTTAATGTCGAGCAAGAGCCGGCGGGATTTCTCTCCCTCCAACGCTTTCCCCTCCTCCGAGGCGGAAAGGGGCAGGGCCTTGTCTCCGCCGGCGCCCGCGGTTTGGCCCAGGGCGGCCGCCGCATCTCTGTTGACGGACAAGCGGTGCGATGTGGCGGCGGTCCCCAAAGCCTCGAGGGCGCCGGCGATGCGATAGGTGGAACTGCGGAACACCCCCATCGCCATGATGGCGATGATCAAAATAATTCCGCCGAAAACGAGCGCGATGAACGTATAAGGCAGCTTCTGCATCAGGCTGAGGAGCACGTTGGGGTCCCGGAAAAGCTCATCCCGGACCGACGGCATTTCGACGCGGTCGATGACCAGGCGGTCTCCCCGGGCCGGGTCCAAAGCGACGACCCCGGCGATCACTTTCTCCGCGGTTTCTTCCGACTTGGGACCCAAGCTTTGGTCCAACAGCACTTTCACTGACAATCGTTTCAGCTCCAAGCCGGCGGACAAAAGGAACGAGGGGTCCGAAAACGGCGAGCTTCCCGTGCCGGGAGAACCGGCGACGGACTGCGCCGCTTGGCTCTTTTTCTTTGAAAAGAGGTCCAGGGAGTCTTGGGATCCCCCCAGCGACGGCCAGGGCAAAGCGCTGGGCGCAGCGTTCGATTCCTTGGACGTTTTAACGGCGGGGGACTCGCTCCAGGATTTCTCAAATTGTTTTTTGAGCTGGGGGGCCAAATCCAACTGCACATCCACAAGAGCGGCGGTCTTGTGCTTTCCGAACACCTGGTCCAACGTGATTTGGAGCTGGTCTTGAAGCTGTTGGCTGAGACGCATCTCATCATCCAGAAGAGACGCGTGGACGGGGACGAGCCGGGAAACGCAGGCGAGACCGACGAAAACCACCGGGCCCAACGACGTCCCGATTTTTCGAATCCTCTCAATCATCCTCATCTTCCTTCCCCCGTCTTTTTCCCCAATAAGGATACCCCATGATCATCCGCCTTTTCCAGGCCTATCCTAAAACCCGATAGCGGGGACTTCCCGCAGGCGGCCTAGGCAGGAGGGCGGGCCGTGGTCCGCCGGAGGGAAGTCCTCGATGGCGGGTTTTAGGATAGGCTCTAATGGATCACGCCGATCCGCAAAGTCATCTTGTCCCCCGGGCCGCCGGCTTTCGCTCTGACGATGGCCACATACATTCCCTTGGAAACCTTCTCTCCTCCCTCATTCGTCCCATCCCAAAGGACGTCGTTGGACCCTCTCTGTCCGCCCGGCTCAGCCGCGGAGAAGCTCATTTCCTTGACGAGATCGCCGTACACGTCGTAGATCTCGATGCTGATGTCGCTGTCCGTTTTCAACGTGTAATTGATGGTCCCGTTCTGTTTCCGGGAATCGAAGGGGTTGGGGTAGCAGGCCACCTGGGTGAGCGCCTCATACGCCGACACTCCCATCACCACCCGCGCGGGCGCCGAGGGCTCGCTCAGCACCCCCGCCCCGTTCATCACCCGCACTCGATAGAAATAGGTTCCGTTCGTCCGGGTAATCACAAGGTCGCTGGTGGTCAGCAGGTTCACTTCGCTGTCCGGGGCCTGAACGGTCCGTGTGGAGGCGGCCACCACAATGGGCTCGAAGTTCGGTTTCGTCCCTTTTCTTTCCTCCACCAAGTATCCCTTGATGCCGGAAACTCCCGTGCGGCCCGAATCCCACCTGAGGCTGATGGAAGATTCCCCGGCCTGAATCCGGGGGCCGCCGGTCATGGCCGGGGCCACCAAGTCCACCGTCACGCCGAGGCTTGAGCCCACGTCGCTGAAATAGCCCAGGTCCGTCTCCACTTTGATGGAAACGTAATAGGTCCGGCTGTCCTGAAGGGCGAGGGCGGCGGCGGTGAATTCCCCCGTGTTTTCGATGAGGGTGAAGGGCCGCACGTCCTCCCCGCCGGGTGAGGTGCCGATGGCGTAATAGGCCCGGATGATCTTGCCCAGGATGACCGAAGAGTTCCAGGTGAAAGACAGTTTTTCGAAATTGCTGGTGTAAATCGACGGGCAGCGCACGGCCGGCGTGGCCGGCGTGCGGGCGTCGCGGATGACGATGAGGGGCGAATCGAAGTTGTTGAACGCGGCGATGGTGTCCGGCGCGGCCAGGCCGAGGGCGCTGGGGTCCTCGATGCGCAGGCCGACGGTGGCGCCCACCGTGGCGCTGTCGGCGATGTCAAGGGCGACCAAGTAATTGCGTTGCGAGGACTGAAGGGTCTGCGCGTCGAAGTTGAGCGTGAGCGATTTCAGGGTGAAGGTCCCCGTGGCCAGGAGGACGTCGGCGGAATCCACCTCGCCGTTCCGGTTCGCATCGACGTAGAGGCTGACGCGCGAGATGTCGGCGTCGGGAATGGTCCCCATGCGCTTCAATCGCAGGGAGGAAAACTGCGCCTTGTCCGTGCCGGTTTTAAGGGCCACGGTCAGGAGCGGATGGGTCTTCGCTCCTTGATAGACGTAGGAGGTGGCCAAGGCCGACAGCGCGGCGGTGGAAAGGACCACTTCATCGGGGACATCCATGACGGTCGTATAGCCCGATTCGGCGGGGAACCCGGAGTTCACGACGAAATCGGGCGCGTCAATGCCCAGGGCGCCGGTGTTTTCGACTTTGACGGCCACGGAGCCGCCCGGCGCGGCAGAAGAGGAAAAGCTCAACGCCACCAGATAGGAAACGGTGGAGGTCTGGACCACCTGGGCGGGCGAGAGGGCCAGGGTCGCCGAGCCGCTCTCGAAGAGGTGGACGTCCGGCGTCACGACCGTGTCTGTGTCGGCGTCATACGCGTTGTTGCCGTTCATGTCTTTCACGAGGGAAACGCGGGTGATGTCCGCGTCCGGAGCGGTGCCCAGTTTCTGCACCTTCAACGTCTGCCACCGCACGGCGTTGTCGGTGGTTTTCACGGTGAGCCGCTCAAAAATCCGGAATGAATCCCCCTGGTTGACTTGGGCGGGCGCCAGGTCGCCCGGCGCGACGAAGAGACCGTCCACGGTCGCGTCGATCGTCGCGAGGGACGACGCGTGCGGGAAGTTCGAGTTGGAGACGGTGTCCGGCGCGTTGATGGTGAGGTAATTGGGGCTGAGGACGGTGGCTCCCAATTGCGCCCCCGGAGTGGCGGAGGCCGCGAAATCATACACGATGAAGTAGACCGCCGTGGTGGTGCTGACGGTCTGCGGGGATTGGAAGGTGATCAGGCTTGTCCCCGCCGCGAACGTGTTCCCGTTCACGGGCACGAGAGTGTCGCTCGTGGAGAAGGCGCCGTCGCCGTTGTTGTCCAGGAAGATCTTGATCATGGAAACGTCGGAGCTCTGCCCCGTGCCCGTCAGGTTGATCCGCAGGCTGGTGAGCGTGGCGGAGTAGGCGTCCGTGGTGAGGCCCAGCTTCAGCACCGGCACGTTCAAAATGCCTTGCCGCACGTTGGCCGGCGCCAGGTTGACCGAGGCGGCCGTCACCACGTTGGGGGGCTCGGCCACCGTGAGGACGTTGCTCTGCAGGGGGAACGGCGCCGCGTCGACCGTGTTGGGAGAAGCCACGTTGAAATAGCCGTTGGCCACATGGACGACGCCGAAAGTTTTCAGGGCCGTGGCCGATCCGCTCAAGGACGCCGTGATGAAATAGGTCCCCGTGGAGGCCGTGATCAGCTGTTGGGCGAAAGTGAAGTTCAACGTGCCGCCCGAGAAGACGCCGGAGGCCAACATCGTGTCCAGAGTCCCCGGGGCCAGGTTCAGGATCCTGTCGCCGTCCGCGTCTTTCCAGAGCTTCACGGCGGTGACCTGGGACTCGTCGATGTTGCCGATCTTGTCGACGCGCAGTTCCGTCCAGGGCGCGTAGGAGAAGTCGGTCCAAAGGTCCAGCTTTAAAAGGGACACGTCCAAGCCGCCCGCGCTGACTTCCGCCGGGGCCATGGAGGTGGCCGAGGCGTGCACCACGTCGGCGAACTCCGTGATGGCGGTCACGGGGCCTGTGATGGCGAAGTTGTCCGTGGACACACCGTCGGGGGCAGCCAGGACGACGTAGCCCGTGTTCGACAGGGAAAGCCCCACGGTGCGGCCCACTGTGGCGTTGGCGCCTATGTCGAATGTGACGAAGTACTCCCGGGAGGCGGGCGACACCGGCAGGGACTCGGGGGCGTTCAGGAAGACCTGGGCAAAACCCCCGGAGAACTGGTCAGAGCCTCCCGAAATCAGGGCGTCGTCGCCCGAGAAAGATCCGCCGCCGTTGTCGCGGTAGACCTTGATTTTGGAGACGTCCGCGTCGCTGGCGGAAGTGCCCGCCCGGTTCAATTTCAACGACGTCCAATAGGCGCTGTTGGCGTCGATGGACATCCGCACCTTCAAGACGGGCACGTTCGCGGCGCCCTGCAGGGCCTGGGCCGGCGCGGGAGGATCGAAGGGCGGCGATACCGTCAGCAAGTCCACCGTGGGGTTGATGATCGTGGTGTTGGACGCCAGCTCGGAATAGGCGCCGAAGGACGCGGTGGTGTTCGGCGTGGTGACGGTGACCTTGTTTGTGGCCGTGATGCGGGCGGTCACGCTGCTGTTGGCCACGGCGCTGGGCGCAATGTTGTAAATGACGAAATAGGTGGCCCCGCTTGTCAGGATCGTCTGCGTGGAGAAGGTCAGGGCGGCGGCCCCTGAAACGAAAGCCTGGGTGGATAAATACGTCCCGTCCCCGCCGTCCCAATTGCCGTTGCCGTTGTTGTCCTTGTAAAGGGCGGCGCTGGTCAGGTTCGCTCCCGCCTCACCCGGCGCCAGGGCCACCTCCAGTCCCGTCCACTTGGCCTCGCCGATGTTGGTCTGCACGTTCAATTTGGCCATGGCGACGGATTCACCCTGGGCGGCGAAGGCCGGCGCCGTGCTGGTCAAAACCACCGTCAGCACGTTCGGAGCCGCCGTCAGCGTGGTGAACTGGGAGTTCATGGGGAAGCTCCCTGAGATCGTATCGGAGGGCGTCCCCAGGAGGATCGCCGCCGTGGTGTCCAGGGACAACCTCATCGTGTTCAGCACGCCCGCGGAGGCGGAGACGTCCGCCGTAATAAAATAGTGCTTCAGAGACGGGTCGATGGTGAGGGGCGCGCTGAACGTGATGGTGGAAACGCCGTCGAACAGGAGCCCGTTCGTCGTCGGCTCAGGCGCGTCGATGGCGGGCCCTTCCCAATTCCCGTCGCCGTCATCCCGATGCACCTTGAGGACCACCACGTCGCCATCTCCACCGGACCCACCCCTCACCACGCGCAAACCGCTCACCTCGGTGGTGCCCTGGTCCGTCCAAAGGGACAGCTTCATGAAAGGCTCGTTCACCGTGCCCTGGACGGTCTGCGGGTGGGGCACGTTGGTCGCCGTGTCGGAGAAGGCGCTGGCGTTCAATATGTTGACGGAATCCGCGACGGTAGAAAGGCTTGACACCGCCGGGAAATTGCTGGGAGAAACGGTGGCGATTTTCGCCTTTAGATACGTGTTGTTCGCCAGTGACACCCCCACCGTGCCGCCAATGAGCGCCGTGGGGTTCATCTTCAATGCGACGAAGTAGGTTCGCGGGGTCGTTGTGATGGTTTCCGGCGACGTCAGGGCGAACGTGGTGGTTCCTCCCGTCCATGTGACGCCCGCCGGCGAGATCTTCACGTCCTGCGTGGAGACGAGCACGCCGTCGTTGTTGTCGCGGTAGAAGGCGATGCTTTCGACGCCGGAGTCCGCCAGGGTGCTGCCGGCGGCCTTATCGATCCGCACGCTCGCGAGCTCCACGTTGCCCCCGGTGGACCAGAGGTCCAGCCTCAAGAAAGCCTTCTCCGACCCCTGGGGCACGCTGGCCGCCGCCGCGTTGGCGCTTGAGACCAGGATGCCCATGCCCGTCGCCGTGAAGGACTGCTGTCCGCTCCAGGCGCTTTTGCGAAGGCCGCCGTCAATCGATTGCACCCGCCAATAGTATGTGCCGTCGCCTTGGTTTCGGAGTCGGAACACATGCTTACCCGACGCCGTTTCCGTCGATGGTCGGATGAAGCCCCCCATCAAGGGCGAGCCGAAGACGCCGGAATGAATGAATTGGCCCTGATCCGGGTTGATCGTGTCTCCTGTCACACCGAAAGGGAACGTGGCGACGGCGACGTTATAATAGAGGCTGTTGGCGGGCTCCTCCACCGTCGGATTCGGCGGGGACCATTTGAAGGTCAGCGTGCTGCTGTTCAGGGAATAGACCCATGAAGCTTCAAACCCGGACGTCGGCGAGTTTGGTGCGGTGTTGGCATACGGCGCGCCCAACAGCTCCACGCGGTTGTTCTTGTAAAGTTGGGTTTGGTTGTTGGCCCCCGAAGGGACCAAGAGGTCCAGGTCGCCGTCCTTGTCGAAGTCCGCCGGCAAGGCGAGGGTATCGCTGAATGCGGACGCCTGAAGCGTTGAACTCCATTTCCGCTCGAAAGCGCCGGCTCCCATGTTGTGATATGCGATGGCCTGACTGTAACGCCTTCTGGCCCTGAACAGGTCCAGCAACCCATCGTTGTTGAAATCGCCCCAAGCGGAAGAGAATGTATAGAGAACGTCCTCGATCACGCCTGGGCTGAACGTGTTCCCGCCCGAATTGACATAAAGGCCGGACCTCCCATACACATAGTCCAAATCGCCGTCGTTGTCGATGTCCCCCGGCGTCACGTTCATGGTGCCGAGCTCCGCCGCGCATAAGGAAACGACGGAGAAGGCACCGCCTTCCTGATTGACGTAAAGCCGGTTGAGTCCGCTGTCGTTGCCCACCCACTGATCCAAGTCGCCGTCGTTGTCGGAGTCGCCCCAGGCCGCGGCGAGCGTGTCGTCCGATTCCGCGGATTGCCAGACCGAGTTGAAAACGTTGTTCCCGTCGTTTCGATAGATCCGGTTGGCCTGCCCGTAGTTGCCCACGAGGATGTCCGGGTCGCCGTC
>JACQPF010000096.1 GCA_016207625.1 Elusimicrobiota bacterium
ACGCTCCTCTATGAGGAGGCCGGCGAGGTTCGGAGGGTCTCGGCCGCCAAGCCGCTGCCCGTGATCCAGGAGCCGCTTTTGAAGACGGCCTCGGTGGAGCTCATCGGCAGCCAGGCCCAGACGCTCATCACGCCGGCGCCCGGAAAACGGATCATGGTCAAGGGGCTCGCCATCATCACCGAGCCCGCCACGGTCGGGGAGGCGGTGGTGTCCTTCTCCGGCGGCAAGGTGTTGTACAAGGTCTTTCGCGGCGACCAGTCCGGCCACATCCCCATGCAGGTTCCCGGGGCCGTGGGCGAGTCGGTGCAAGTCCAGACGGTGGGTTTCACGGCCGGGCAATCGGCCTTCTTCATGATGAACTACCTGGAGGAGACGGCATGAGCCCGGACATCCATTCCGTGGCCGAGCGTCTCTCGGCCCTAGAGACGAAGTTGGACCTGATCTTGGGTGAGCTGTCCTCGTTGAAAGAGACCCTGGTGGATTTCCAGCAGTCCCAGGCCCGGCAGGACACCGTCTTGGAGCGACACTCGGTGGAACTTCGCGCGGCGAGGACGGTGGCCTACTGGATCTTAGGCCCTCTGTTCGGCGCCATCGGGGTCGGCTCCGTGCTGGCGATCTTCTACACCCTGATCCGATGACCGCGCTCCGAAAACCTCGGCTGGACATCCAGATTCAATCCAGGCTCTCCCGCCGGTGGAAGGGCATCGTGTGGCACCACTCCGCCAGCCCCGACCGGGCGACGCGGGACTGGGACGGAATCGTGAAATACCACACCTCCTTCCGCGTGGACTACCGGGTCGTGGCCAATGAGGAGTTCGACCGTCTCCTGCGGGAAAGGAAAGGGCAGCGTTTTGAGCGCCCTTGGTCTGCCGTCGGCTACCACGGCGGGACGGAATGGGTGGAGGGCCGGGTCGTCTTCCACTGGGGACGGCCGCTGGACAGGATCGGCGCCCACGCCGGTGTCAAGGGCCTGTCCAACCTCTTCAACCAGGAATACCTGGGCCTGGCCGCCATCGGGAACTTCGACCTGGCGCCGCCCAAGCCCGAGCATTGGGACTTCAACCTCCACCTCACCCGTGCCTTCATGGACGCCTTCGGGATTTCCAAGAGCCGGGTCATCGGCCACCGCGAGGTCTTCGATAAACTGGGCGTGCCCCGGCAGAAGAGTTGTCCGGGCCTCCGATGGGACATGGACCTGTTCCGGTCGGACTTGTGACGGCGTCCTGGTGGAAGATCGCGGGCCGGATGGTCCGGTCGGACTTCGCGCAGAACGCGGCGCGGGATCTGAAATCCCTCCGGGCGCTCTGGAACTGGATCTATATGGCGCTCTATGTGTGGGTATCCGTCTGGGCGGTCCTCCACCACCCGGACGCCGTGCCGACGGTGGTCACGGTCACGGGCGGGGTGGTGTCCGTGATCTTCACGGGCTACGTCCTGACCAAGACCTACGAGAAAGTCCGCCGCCGGCCCGGTGGTTTCCAGGAGGAAACCGATGACGCGGACCAGTAGGTTTTGGCGAGGGATCAAGGCATCCATCCTCTTTATCCTGCGCCGGCCGAAGGACGCTTTTCTCATCCTTCTGGCCTTGGCCGTCCTTTTTCTGGCGTGGCGCTTAAAACGAGAGAAGACCGAAGAGGCGGCCGGGCCGGTTCCCGCCGATGATAAAAAGATCGTGACGGTCCAGGGGGACCGGGTCATTGTCCGGCGGCGCAAGGCCTCTGGGCCAGTGATCCAAGAAGAGCGATATCTGCCGGCGGAAGGCCACATGGAGGTGGTTGAGCCGGAACCTGGAAAAGGCGAGGGCCCCCAGGTGGTGATCCGGGACCGAGGGATGACCGCGCAATTCGGCGGCGGATTGGTCTACTCGGGCCGGGTGCTTCCGGAACTGGACGTGAAGTGGTTTTATTGGCGGCGCTATAGCCTTGCCGCGGGTGCCACCCCGGAGTTCTCTGGGCTGGCGCTCTCGCGTCACATCGACGACTTCACGCCCTTCCGCAATCTTGAAGTGGCCGGCATGGTCGGGCTTGACTGGCATGGGAAACGGCGGATCGGGATCGGCGTGCGAATGAATTTCTGAACTCCTGGACGGCAGCAATTCCTCTGAGTAACATCATTTGGTAAAATGGGTTCTCGGGTAATAGAGCGGTTGCAGGAAAAGCGAGCGAGGGCCCTTGGACAAAAAGACGATTCTCTTGGTGGAAGATGAGGAGCGACACATCGACGTCATTCGGGGTTTGTTCGAGAGAAATCGGTTCATCCATGATTTGGTGGCGGTGAGGAACGGCGTTGAAGCTTTGGATTACATCTTCGCCACCGGGGCCTTCGCGGGCCGGGACGCCAAAGAAGTGCCCGCGCTCATCCTGTTGGATCTGGAAATGCCGAAGATGGACGGGATAGAGCTTTTGAGGATTTTGCGGGCTTACAGCCGGACGAGTACCATTCCCGTGGTGGTTTTGACCGAGCCGGGCCATGGAGAGCCCAGGAAGGTCGATGGGGCCAATGCCTATCTCCGCAAGCCCATGGATTTTGGGAAGTTCCGCGAAATCATCCAACAGGTGGGCACTCCATCGCTGCTTACCAACCAACCAACCAACCAACCAACCAACCAACCAACCAACCAACCAACCAACCAAC
>JACQPF010000097.1 GCA_016207625.1 Elusimicrobiota bacterium
AGGAGGTCCCGGCTGTATCGCCCGTACGTGGCCAGCGGCTGCGGGAGGCCGTCGGAAATATAGGCGCGGATCAAGACGGGATCTTCCAATGAGCGCACGAGGTCCTTGCTGGCGGAGGACAGGGAATAGCGGCGGCCCGCCGTCCAGTCCCATCGGAAGAACAGCCGTTGAGATAAGAGGTTGAGGATAACCAGGATCGCCGTCAGCAAAAGGACGCCGCCCCCGGAAAGAGCCCCCATGCGGGTTTTCGTTTTTATCTCCATCGGCGGCTGTTGAAGCTGGCCAGAGTGCCGGCCAGAAAAAGAACTTGGCCGGAGAGGAAATACAAAACATCGCGGGTGTCGACCACGCCGCGCAGGAACGATTCGTAATGGATGTCCACTCCCAAGAAAGCGAGAAGCGCCCCGGGAATTCCGGGCAGGAAGTGGACCATCTTGCCGAACAGGAAGAAAACAAAACAGGAGAGGAACCCCAGGAGGAAAGCCACCACCTGGTTGCGCGTCAGCGAAGAGGCGAAGAGCCCCGCGGCGCAATAAAATCCTCCGAGGAGGAAAGCGCCCAGGAAACCGGCCGCCAGGGGGCCCGGGTCCGGCCGCCCCAAGACAAAGAGCAGGACCGCATAAAAGATCGAGAGAACCAGCATGAGGCCCCAAATGCCCACCGCCGCTTTGTATTTGCCGAGGACGATCTCCATGTCTTCAACGGGCAGCGTGGCCAAGGTTTCGATGGTCCCCGATTTGTACTCCTCGCTGAAAAGCCGCATGGTGAACGCCGGGAGGAAAAAGACCAAGAGCAAGGGGAGGGGCCCGAAGAATTCCTCCATCGTGGCCTGGCCCATCAGGAACAGGGAGGAGATGAAGAACCAGCCAAGCAGGAGGAAGAACACCACCAGGAAGATGTAAGGCATGGGGGAGTTGAAGGACTCCTTCCATTCCTTTTTCGCCAGGAGCCTGACGTTGGAAAGTTTCATCCGTTGGCTCCCGTGAGGGACCGGAAAATCTCGTCCAGGGAAGCCGACTGGGGCCTGAGTTCCATCACGGGCCAGCGCTTCTCGGAGAAAAGATCGAAAAGGGCGAACCGCGGGTCCTCCGCGGAGGTGATGAGGAAGCCCGGGCATCCCGGCTCTTTTTCATCCATCCGCTCGGCGCGGGTCACCAGGGGAAGGGATTGGATTGCGGGGAGGATATCCTCCCCCGGTCCCTTCAGCCGCACGTAGGTGGTGACCCCTTCGGCCATCCGGCCCTGCAGTTCGGCCACCGTGCCTTGGGCGACGATGGTTCCTTGATGGATGATGAGAAGCCTGTCGCAGATGTTCTGCGCTTCAGGAAGGATGTGGGTGGACAGGAGGACGGTCTTCTTTTCCTTCAGTTTCAGGATGAGGTCCCGGACCTCTTGTTGCTGGTTGGGGTCCAGGGCCGAGGTGGGCTCGTCCAGGATGAGGATGTCGGGATCGTGCAGGATCGCCAGAGCCAGCCCCAGCCGCTGGCGAAACCCTTTTGAAAGCTGTCCGATGTCTTTGGAAACCACGTCGAGGAGGGAGCACTGCTCCACCACGGTCCGGATCCGGCGCCGGGCGTCGTCTCCCGCCAGGCCCCTGAGGCGGGCGAATAGCCCCAGGCATTCCCACACCCCGAGGGATTCGTAGAGGGGGTTGTTTTCCGAAAGGTACCCGATGCGCTTACGCGCCTCCAGCGGACGGTCCCGGATGTCGATCTCCGCCATCCGCACGGCGCCGTCCGTGGCGGGAAGGTACCCCGTGAGGATGCGCAGCGTGGTGCTCTTCCCGGCGCCGTTGGGGCCGAGGAGCCCCACCACTTCCCCCGGCTGGACGGAAAAGGTGATTCCCTTGACCGCGGGCGCTGCGCCGTAATGCTTGACGAGGTTTTGAACGTCGATCACTTCTCGAGCTTGTAGCCGGCCGGCACTTGGAACAGGTCGGCGGGAACGGCTCCCGTCTTGATCTCACGAATTTCCATATAACTGGAGAACGAGGACTCGTCGTCTTTGGCTTCCGCTTTCTTTTCGGCCGAAGCCTTCATTTTGTTCTTGGCGAATTTCGCGGCCATCCCGCCCAGGATCCCCGACGGGCCTCCCGACACATCCACGCCCTCGTCTTCCGCCTCCGGGGGTCTCTGCGCCGCCGCTTCTTTCTGGGCCTCGCGCATGGCTTTCGCGGCTTCATCGCTTTCGATGAACCATTTGATTTCCATGGCCACGGGAACGCCCTTCATCTTGGACATTTCTTTTTTCAACTCCGCCATTTTGGGATTCATTTCCTTCTCGTCCACGCCCATCATCATCGCCATGCCGGTTTCGCCGAACTGCTGCGCGTCGCGCGGCGACATGTCCCAGCCGAGTTTTTTCAGGTAGGCTTCGTTGAAAGTCCTCTCCTCTTGCTGCAGAGTTTTCAAGGCGGGCGTCTCCGGCGTGGTCCAGTTGTTCGTCACGAGGCGGGTTTGGGTCTTCTGCTTGTTCTCAATGTTTTCGGCCTCCACCAGCATCGTCACGACGTAGCGCTCGCAAGGGAAGCCGTTGATCGTTTTTTTCTCGCCCGTGGGGTCCACTTTGAAATCTGTTTTTGTGATGCGGTGAGTGGGTTTGGACTCCTTTTCCTGCCGGGCCGGACCGCCCTCTTTTTTCATCATTTGAGCGGCTTCCGAGAGGGTTCTCTCTCGGTATGATTTTTTTGGGGGGTTGAGGGTGTAGGCCTTGTCTTCGGCCACCTTCGTAATTTCGACGGAATCTCCGCCCGCCATGCGGCCCATGAGGGCCCCTGTAAATTTGATGGTTGAATCCTGCCGGCGGTTCGTGCCTTGGTAATGCTCCGTGGTTTGAGTCTCCGAGGCGCCCATCCCGCGGAAACCGCCGGATTTGATGAGCCGGGACACGGTCACATCCGCCGCAAGAGGGCCGGCGGCCAGAGATGCGGCAAGAAGAAACAAAGTCGCGCGGGACGAGTGCGAAGAATTTATCATGAAGGATCTCCTCTCAATTGTGGATTTGAATTATTATAGAATTTTACCATGAGTCTGTCCTCTCCTCCTCCCTCGGCAGCGGCGTTCCGAAAAAGGTTGTTGAAGTGGTATGTCCGCCTCGGCCGGCACGACCTGCCGTGGAGGACGAGGTGGTCTCTTTATCACGTGCTGGTGTCCGAAGCCATGCTTCAACAGACCACCGTGGCCACGGTCCTTCCCTATTTCCGGCGGTTCGTTCACGCTTTCCCGACCATGAAAAGCCTGACGTCGGCTTCCGGGGAAAAAGTCCTGGAGCTGTGGTCGGGATTGGGCTACTACGCCCGGGCGCGGAACCTACAGGCCGCGGCAAAAACCATCGTCCGGGATTTCGGCGGGAAACTCCCCGCGCGGCGCGACGCGGTGGAATCTCTCCCGGGAGTGGGTCCCTACACCGCCGGGGCGATCCTGTCTTTCGTTTACGACGAGCCAGAGGCTCTGGTGGACGGAAACGTCGTCCGCGTGTTGAGCCGGGTCTACGGTGTTTTGGAAAACGCCAAAGAGCCGGAAGGCGCGAGGCGGTTTTGGAAGCTGGCTCGCCGGCTGGTGCCGCCCGGCGGGGCGCGGCAATACAATTCCGCCCTCATGGACCTGGGCGCGACCGTTTGCCGGCCGCGCTCGCCGGCTTGCTCCCGTTGCCCGTTCCGGAATGCATGCTGGGCCCGTCGAAACGGAAAACAGGATGAGTTTCCCATCTCTGTTCCGAGAAACCGGCGGAACGAAATCCATATTCAGACGGCACTGGCCCGCCATCGGGGGAAATGGCTTATGGTCAGGCGTCCTTCGAAAGGGCTCTATGGGGGACTGTGGGAGTTCCCCGAGTTTGATCGCGTTTCCCGGGCGTTGCGGGTCGTGAAGTCACTGCCGGCGGTCAAGCAGGTCCTCTCGCATCGGGTCATCCATTATCATCCCCGGCTCTGCGAAATGAAAGACGAAGGCGGCC
>JACQPF010000098.1 GCA_016207625.1 Elusimicrobiota bacterium
GCCGGCCATCGTGCAGGAAAACGCGCCTATGTATGCTCCGGCGCAAGCTCAAGAAGAAACAAGGGAGAAGGGGGAGGCGGCGCGGGGAAATGCCCTAAAGGAGTTGGCGGGGGCGGGATCGACGCTGGCCCCGGTGATGTCGGAACCAAATGTGAAACCTCAAATGAAGAAAACGGACGTTTTCGCGCCGGCCGAAGAACACGACGTACGCGCCATGGCCGACGACGCCGGGGCACCCGCGCCTCAGATGGCTGAGGCACAAAGTGCTTCGCCGGAGCGTTTGAAACAGAGAACCATTATGTCAAAAGGCGCCGCAAGCAGCAGGGCTCTTTCAGAGCAGCGCCGGATGGCCGAACCCCTTCCCGCGCAGTGGCAGGGAGATCATAGCGGAGTTAATGAACCGGCCACGATGGTCACCCGGGATCAAAAGGAATGGGACGCCTTCTGGGAAAACCACGGCGGGGTTCCCCCGGACGATATTCCCTCCATCGACTTCCGGTATTTTGACGCCGTGGGCGTTTTCTCGGGACAAAAAAATACGAGCGGCTATTCCGTTGAAATCACGAACGTACGAACCCTCTCAGAAAAAACCGTCGTCACCTACCGCGAATCCATGCCTCTTCAATCCGGGTTTATGGCACAGGTTTTGACTTCTCCCTACCATATACAGCTCATCCCCAAGACCGGTCTGCCGGTAAAATTCAACAAAAAATAATCGGGAACTTTTTCTTCCCGGTGGTGTCAAAGCGGTAGAAGTTGACACGTCACCGAGGAGGATGCCATGAAATCGTTTCTTAGAATTCTGCTGACCGCCGTTGTTTTAAACTCATCGACCGCCGCCGTATACGCCTGCCGTTTTTGCCCGCCGAAAAAGACCGTTTGCCCCCGGACGCTTGTTCAGATCGCATTGCTCTTGGATACGTCCAATAGCATGGACGGGCTTATCAGCCAGGCCAAATCGCAGTTGTGGCGGGTGGTGAACGAGCTGGCCGCCTCGCACCGGGACGGGTTCCACCCCACGATTCAGGTGGCCTTGTATGATTACGGAAACAACTCCATTTCCGCGGGAGAGAGCTACGTGCGGCAGGTGCTGCCGTTCACTTCCGACTTGGACATGGTGAGCGAAAGACTGTTCGGCCTGAGCACCAACGGGGGGGACGAGTATTGCGGCGCCGTGATCGACAATGCCCTCACGAACCTGGAATGGGATCGGCGCGGCGACGTGTATAAGGCCGTCTTCATCGCCGGGAACGAACCCTTCACCCAGGGGCCTGTGGATTTCCGCAACGCCATCACTCGGGCGGCGCGGAAAGGCGTTGTGGTGAACACCATCTTCTGCGGCAACCGCCAGGAAGGAATTGCGACGCATTGGAAAGCCGGGGCGGAGCTTGGGATGGGGGACTATTTCGCCATTGATCAGGACGCGCCGATGGCGGTGCTTCGCTCGCCTTATGACGACGAAATTGAACAGTTGGGCCGGCGGTTGAATGACACCTACATTCCCTACGGCCGCCGGGGAGAAGCGGCGTATGAACGGCAAGCCAAGGCGGACGTGAGGGCCCTGTCGCAGGCCGCCTCCGGCGCTTCCGTGGAGCGCGCGGTTTACAAGGCCAAAGCGCAATACGCCGCCGAGGCCTCCTGGGACGCGGTGAGCGAAGTGGAAAGCGGACGGTTGCCGATCGCCGCCATCAAAAAAGAGCAGTTGCCGGCGAGCCTACAGAAGATGGAGGATGCGGAAGTGCAGGAGCACTTCCGGAAAAAGTCCGCCGATCGGAAGGACATCCAATCCCGGATCAACGAGCTGGGCGAGGCCCGGCAGAAATTCCTGACGGAAGCCGCCAAAAACGCTCCCGCTCAGGAAACGCTGGACCAGGCACTGATCAAAGCCGTGCGGACCCAAGCGGCCGGGAAGGGGTATAAGTTCAAGAAATCGTGACGCGCGTGACGGCGATGACGACGTTTCCCTTTTTGCGCCCGGTGTCTACGTAGCGGTGGGCTTCCACGATTTGCTCGAGGGGATAGCGCCGGTCGATGACCGGCTTGAATTGGCCCGCTTCGGCCAGCCCGGTGAGGAAACGAAGGTCCTCCGCGCGCTCGACGGCCGGCCCGGCGATGATCTTTTTGCCGCTCGTCATCGAGATCCACGGCGCCCGAAGCATTTCCGGCAGGCCGCATAAAACCAGAAGAAGCCGCCCTTTCTCCCTCAACGAACCTTTGCAGCGCGAGTATGGGGCCGTTCCGGCCGTATCGATGATGACGTCGTAGGTTTCGCCGTTCTTCGTGAAATCCTCCTTCGTGTAATCGATGACGTGATGAGCGCCCAGAGATCTCACCAACTCCATGTTCGCGGCGCTGCACACGCCGGTGACATCCGCCCCGAAGTGGCGGGCCAGCTGCACCGCGGCCGTGCCGACCCCGCCGGACGCGCCGTTGATGAGCACTTTTTCTCCGGGTTGGAGTTTTCCTTTTCGGAAAAAGACCAACGCCGTGGCGCCGCCGAAAGGGATGGCGGCGGCTTCGTCATAAGTGAGAGCGGCCGGCTTCAGCAC
>JACQPF010000112.1 GCA_016207625.1 Elusimicrobiota bacterium
AGCCGTCCTTGAGCAGGATCATGGCGACGTTGAAGGTGTGGCTGCCGTCGATCACCCCGTCCTGCGCCACGCCGGTGGGGTCTTTGATGGCGATCTGCCCGTCGGTCTTGACCTCCGCCTGCTGATGGGTGGTGGTCTCGTAGAGCGCCCGCAGGACGTGGTCGATCTCGTTCGTCGAGAAGTGCGTGTCTTTCCCCTCCCACTTACCCCGGATCGCCGTCAGGAGGCTCAAGGAAAGCTGGATTCTGCCGTCGCGCACGGTAAAGGCTTTCTGATCGGACGAAAACTTGAATTGCCCGGGCTTGGGGTCGCTGTAGGTCGCCAATCCGCGGAAGGCCTCTTCCCCTTTGCCGTCCAAGGCGCTCAACAGCTCATCCGTCAGCCCCAGTTCGCGCTTCACGATCCCGAGAAGCTCCTTCGCCCGGAGGACCTGCGCTTCGGAGGCGAAGACCTCGCCGCGGCTCTCCACGAACGCCAGGCGAGAGAGCGCGGGCACATCCGCCTCGTCCACACCGCGCGCCACCACCTTGCTGAGGTGTTCGTTCAAGCCGCCGCGGTTCTCGGAACGGGCGCTTAGCTCTAGGAAACCGCGGGAGTGGCTGTCATAGACCATCACGATCCCGGAACGGTCTTCGTGACGTCCGGTCTTATAGATCTCCGCCAAGGCTTCCAGGTTCTTGGCCTTGGGTCCCGTGGCGTGTTTCCCGCTGTAATACTCCGCCCCGTCCACGAAGGTCACGCCGAGGGCTCGCGCGAGGGGCTGGTATTCGGTGTGGTACTTGAGGATTTCCTGGTGTTTGTCGACGATCAGCTCGCCCACTTGTTCCGATAGCTTGCCCCGGAGGGCCAGGTCGCCGAAAACCAGCGTGAACACGGCGGATTTGCCGCCCGCCGTCTTCACCGACCCGATGCGGCCCACCAGGTTGTTGATCATCAGGCCCACTTGCAAAGGCAACCGGTACCAACTGAAGCGTTCGCCGAAATACGCCTCCATGACCTTGAGCTCGATGAAGAACCGCTGCGCGAAATTGAGTCCGCGTGTTTCACCCCCCTCGACTCCATACAACTTGCTGACGATCTCCCGCATGGCGTCGTTGCGCGCCTCCGGCGACAGGAGATCCATCCATCTCTCGGGGGCGATGCCGGCTTCTCGAGCGCGTTTTTCATAACCTTCCTTCAGATCCCTGATTTCGTTCCGAATAGAATCGAGAGCAGCGTCGTCGAACGGGACCTTGCCCAAAGATTTCTCGACCACGTTCCTCATGCTTTCGTGCAAAGGACCCTCCGGCCCTTCGGAGGACTCCAGGCCCCTCAACAGCTCCTGCTTCCGCTCGATCACCGACTCGGCGATACCCCGTCGGTCCAATGTCCGCAGCATCTGCCGCATCACCCGCTGGGCGTCCGCCTTTCTCCACGAGACGTCCTCGATGTCCCTCACCATGTCGGCCTGAGCGACGATCCGCGCCTCCAGCCTGCTGACCCCGGCGGGACCATCGGCGTTCAGCGCGAGGAGCTCTTCGAAACCATCGATTTCCGTCCTGAGATTCCGGATGCGCTCATTCGCCTCGGCGCTTCGCCGTTCCGTGGGGACGTCCGTCAGGCGCTGCAATTCCGTCTCCAGCTTCTGTTTTTCAACTTCCAGTTCATTCCGGGACAAGTTCGTCAACCTGTCGAGATTCGTCTTCATTTCTTCCAATTTGCTCTTGGCGGACTGCAGGTTGGTTTCCTTCACATACTTGGCCGTGCCGAACTCAACCGCCGTGGCCGCCGAGCGGGACCCCGACCGGACTCCCCAGCCCTTCAGTTCCTTCAGCTGGTACTGACGTTCGGTCTTCATGCCCTCGAAATCCTGTAACCTCACCTTCACGCCTTCCAACTCCGCCTCGAGTCCCGCCTTCCGGCCTTCCGCCGACGGGTCTTTGAGCGCGGTCTCGAGGACTTCTCGCCTCACCTCTAGCGCCGCTTTCCATTCCGGCGACACGAGCGCCTCAGTCTCCGTCGCCCTCCAGGCCGCCTCGCGGCGGTTCATGGCCCGGGTCTCCACCGGCCGTCCATCGGCCAAGGCCTCCACGCGGGCTTGATAATACCCTTCCTTCAAGCTGAGCGCCTCCGCCATCTTGCCCGTGGACTCGGGTTTCTTCATCTCGAGCTTGGTTTCCTTCAGTTCCTCGATGTCCGAGCGGAGAGTCTCCACGTTGTCGACCATCTCGTCCGTCATGTGTCGGAACGCGTCGACGGCCCGCCCGTTCACCTCAAAATAGAGCCGCCGGGATCCGTCGGCCTGCCGGACGAGTTCGAACGTCAGCCCTTCACGCCCAAGCCCCAGGTCCGCTCTCTGGGAAAGGTCACGGAACAGCACACCCAGTTCCACGTCGCGGGGCGCGGCAAGGTCTTCCACGTTGAGGAGCCTCCGGACCAAATCGGGTATCGCCCCACGCTCGACCGTGAAGCGCGCTTCGTTAAGCGAGAACTTGCCGTTTCCTTCCTGCGCCAGTTTGACATCGTCGTTCTCGAACTTCACGAGCCGTCCCTTTTCTCCGCCTGCGAGGCGGAGGAGGGCCAACGTTTGCGGGTTGATGTTCCGGCTCTCAAGGTTCAACCCGTCCACGCCCGCCGTCATCTCGATTTTGTGGAGCTTCGCGAGCCCGTCTTCGGTCATTTCGAAAGACAGCTCTTTTATCGCACTTCCCTTGCGGATCACGTCGACGAGGAGGCCGAAGTCGCCGCCCAAAGCCTTTTCCAGCTTGCCCTCTTCCGAGGACAACATACGTTCCACCTGCGCGGCGTTGGCGACGACCTTCGTCGTCACCGACATCTCTCCCTTGGCCACGAAGCGGATGGTCAGTTCCAGCGCCAATCCAAAGGTGGTTGCCAGTTCGCCCACATTCCCCTCGCGGACGGATTTCTCTTTCACGAGGCGATCGAAGGACCCCTTCGCCGTCAGCGTCCCTTCCACGATCTTTCCCTGGGCATCCAGCCGGACGTCCGCCTGGAACGTGAGCCCCTCGAGGTTGATCCGTCCGCCGAGTTTGGCGAGAGCGACATCGGCGTCCTTCACCTCCAGGGACTTCAACAGCCCTTGGACGTTTTCGCGCCCGCCGATTTCGAACTTCAGGGAGACCGAATCCGTCCGTTCATCGTAGGTCACCCGGACGTTTTTCGCCTCCGCGTTCTTCAGGAGTTCCCGGGTCTCGCCGG
>JACQPF010000113.1 GCA_016207625.1 Elusimicrobiota bacterium
CCACTCGGGATGGGAGTGCCGCAGAGACAAAGCTTGAACGAGCTGTTTTCCCTCATCGGGCCAGGGAAGACCGTCCCGCTTCCTCTCCAAACTCCGGAGCACGCCGTTCACGAAAGCCGCGGCTCCCGCCGGGGCATGCTCCTTGGCGAGTTCCACGGATTCGTTCACCGCCGCGTAGGCGGGAGCGCGGTCACGCATAAACAACATCTGAAACGCGCCGAGCCGCAAGGAAGCGCGCACCGCCGGATCCAACGAGTCGATTTTTCGGCGGGAAACCTGGTTCAGGCACCAATCGAGCGTGTTCCGCCGCTGCACGACTCCGGAAACGAGATCCCGGCTGAAGGCTTTGTCGCGGTCTTCCAGTCCCGGAACGCGGCGGCAGGACTCTTCAATGGCCGCGCGCAGCGCCCCCCCTTTCTTCTCATAATGGAGGAGGGTTTTGTAAGCGATCTTACGCGCGGAGGACATCGGCCCCTGTACGACAAAAAGGGGCGGGTGTGAAGCCCGCCCCCATTTGAGAAAAAAGCTCGGAGATCAGATTCGCCCGACCATTTGCTGCAGGCGGGCGATGCGATCCTGAATCGGGGGATGCGTCGAAAAAAGCGTCACGAGCGATTTCCCGCTGAGCGGATTCACGATGAAAAGGTGCGCGGTGGACGGGCCCGCGTGCGGCATAGGAAGGGCTTTCGCTCCCATCTCCAGCTTCTTCAGGGCGCCGGCCAGGGCGAGGGGGTCGCCGCAGAACTTCGCGCCCGTTTCATCCGCCCCGTATTCCCGCGACCGCGAGATGGCCGCCTGGATCAACATGGCGGCGACGGGGGCCAAAATGGCCGTGATGAGGAGAGCCGCCAAACCGACGTAGGGATTGCTGTTCCGGTCGTTGTTCCGGTGGCCGCCGAACATGGCCGCCCAGCGGGCCATGTTGGCCAGCATCATGATGGCCCCGGCGATGGTGGCGGCGATGCTGGAAACGAGGATGTCCCGGTTCTTCACGTGGCCCATTTCATGCCCCAGCACTCCCGTCAATTCCTTTTCGTTCAAGATGCGGAGGATCCCTTCCGTGCAGGCCACCACCGCATGCTCGGGGTTGCGGCCCGTCGCGAAAGCGTTGGGCGTGTCCGTGGGGATGATGTAAATGCGCGGCAAGGGAAGGCCGGACACCTGGCTGAGGTTGCGGACGATGCGGTGAAGCTGAGGGTACTCGCTTTCCCCCGCCGGTTTCGCGCGGTAGATCGCCAAAACGATCTTGTCCGAGAACCAGTAGGAAACGAAATTCATGATCACCGCGAAGAGAAACGCCGTGACCATCCCTTGCCGGCCTCCCAGCACTTGGCCCACCAGCATGAACAGGACGGTGAGCCCGGTCAAAAGAAGAAACGTCTTGAAGTGGTTCATCTGGAAACAACCTCCGTCGTCAGGAAATCAATCCGAAGCGGTCGCCGACGTTCAAGCGGGCGCCGTTCCAAAAACTATCGGCCTCCATCTCTTTTTTGCCCTCCGGCTGAACGCGAAGGACTAAAATGGATGCATCTTTGCATTTTACCAAAAATCCACGATCCCTTTCCATCCCGATAATTTCTCCCGGCCTTCCCTCTCGGAGCCTGCGGACTTCCGCCTGGCGGATCTTCATTTGACGCCCCTTCAAAAAAGCGGTGGCCCCGGGCCATTCATAGGTGCCTCGGATCAAGTTCACCACGTCCTCGGCCGTTTGTTCCCCCCACCGGATGCGACCGTCCTCTTTCTTCAAAATCGGGGCCTGCGTGGCTTCGCCCTCCTGAGGCTCGGGCCGCCAATCGCCCGGCTCAAAATGGGCGAGGGCTTCGTCCAAGGCCTCAAGCCCCAACCGGGTCAACCTCCCGCGAAGCGTGATCGCATTGTCTTCGGGATCGATCTTGAGGGCCTTTTTCAGGAAAACGGGTCCGGAATCCAGGCCCTTTTCGATCCGGAACAGGGTGATGCCCGTTTCCTCCTCCCCGCGGATCAGCGCCCACTGCACCGGGCCGGCGCCCCGGTATTTGGGCAAAAGGGAGAAATGGACATTGACCATCCCGAGCCGAGGCCAGGAGAAAATGTTTTCCGGTATCAACTTCCCATACGCCACGACAACGCCCAAGTCCACCGGGCCCCACGCCTTCAAGCTTTCCATGAAAGACGGGTCCCGCAGGGAGGAAGGCTGGAGGACGGGCAGGCGTTGGTCGAGGGCCGCTTTCTTCACGGCGGGCATCGCGGTTTCATATCCCCGCCCGGCGGGCTTGTCGGGAGACGTCACGACGCCGGCCACCTGTGACTTCTGCAGGAGGCGCTCCAGGAACGGGACCGCCGAGGCCGGGGTTCCTAAAAAGAGGGTTTTCAGCAAGGGGGCGGCAGCGTCATTTCCACAGGCCGGCTTTTTTCTTCTTCCGGATTTCCCAGAACGCGCCCAGCCGCTCATGCACGGGCAAATGGTCGATGATCAGGACGCCGTCCAAATGGTCCAGCTCATGCTGGAGACAGCGGGCCAAAAGCCCGTCGCCGGAAACCGTAATCGGGAAACCGCTCTCATTCAAAGCGGACACGCGCACCCATTCCGCCCGCGGGATGTTCACGGACAGGCCGGGAAGGGAAAGGCAGCCTTCTTCCGAAAGGACGCGGCCCCGCTTTTCCTCCATCTTCGGGTTGATCAAAACCATGGGGCTGCTCTTGCCTTCCGGCATGAGATCGACGACGGCCAGGCGCATGGGGACCCCCACCTGGGGGGCCGCCAGGCCGATGCCCGGCTCTGCATACATGGTGTGGAACATGGTCCGGATCAGCTTGCGCAATTCGTCATCGATGGATTTCACGGGCTGCGCTTTCCGGCGCAGGACGGGGTCGCCGTATTTGCGGACGGCGAGGACATCGGTTTCTCTGACGGTGGCCTTGTTCATTCCTGTTTTCATTATATCACACTTTCCCGGGGCCCTCGGCGGCGCTGCCGGCGGGCTCGGTGACTTCCAAGACGATGGAGGGTTTTTCCTCCGCAATGGAGAGCAGTTTGTCCTGGAACCGTTCCAGGCGCTTGCCGGCGTCTTCATACTTCCCTTTGGCGTTTGAGAGGTGCCGCCCGATCACGTCGAAATCCTCCGTGAACCGCCCGAAATCTCCCTGGAGCCTGGCCAGGTTCTGCATGATCAACCGGGCGTTCTCTTCGATCTGGAAGCCTTTCAGCCCGATGAGGATGGCCTGGAGATAGGCGTAGAAGGAGTTGGGCGAGACGGGGATCACGCGCCGCTTCAGGCAATAATCCGTCAAGGCCAACTCATCGTCTTTCTCCTCCTTGATGATGCACTCGTAATACACGTTCTCGGCGGGGATGAACATCAGGGCGAAGTCGTAGGTCCCCTCATCGGGCAGGATGTACTTGCCGGCGATGGCGTCGACGTGCCTTTTGACGTCGGAGAAAAACTTCTTCCGCCAGGGGCGGCGATCCTCGTCCGCCGAGACGTCCAGCATCCGGCGGAAATTCTCCAGGGGGAACTTGGAATCCACGGGAACCATTTTCCCGCCCAGGCGGATGACGGCGTCCACGGTGTGGCCGGTCTTGAAAGCGTATTGCGCCTGGAAATGCTCCGCCGGCAGGATCTGCCCGAGGAGGTCCACCAAAACGTATTCTCCCAGGCCGCCGCGCATCTTCGGCGAGCGGAGGATCTCCTGCAGGCCGGCGATGTCTTTGCCGATTTCAAAAATCCTTTGGGAAGCCTGCCCCAAGGCCCCCAAGCTGTTCTGGACCTCCCCCACCACGCGCGCCGCGTTGTCCAGCCGTTCCCCCACCGATTTTTGCGACTGCATCACCTGGTGGGACACGGATTCCAGGCGCAGGTTCACCTGGCTGGTCACTTGGAAAAGCTGTTCGGAGACGCTTTGCCGGAAACCCTCTATTTGCTGCTGGAGGAGTTGGCGGGCTTGCCAACTGAAGAAAAGGGCGGCCATGCTGACCGCCACCACGATTGTCAGGCCTGCGACGATGAGCAGTTCCATTCGGTTCCTTTTGTTTTTCTAATATCCGCTCGGGACGAAGCGTTGCCGGAGGTGAGCGATCCAAACCATGAGGCTGTTGCGCATGCGGGCCGTCTCCCGCACGAGATGGAGATACCCTTCGGGAGACAGACGACGCCGGGGAAAGCGCGTGACGAGCCCCAAACAGGCGTCCGCGTGGATGAGGGCCATCTTGCAGCGGACGATGTTTCCCTTGATGGAGTCCACCCGGTAACCCAAATCGTGGCCGGCCGCCAGATGCCGGGGCACTTGCAGAGCGTGCGCCCTCAAGTCCTTCAACAAGACCTGAAGCTGCCGATGGGAACGGCTCTTGTACTTCCTGTGCAGAAGGGGACCGAAATCGTTCTCGCAGAGGGAAACAATCCGGTATGCGTAACACTTGGACTGGCGATAGACGGGCAGGCTCTCCGCTTCCGCGCCCTCTTCCCAAAAGGCCAGCCGGCTTGGGGCGCCGGTTTCCTCTTCCGGAGGCTCGTCGGAAGACGACGGCTCGAAAGGCGCCGATTCCGGGTGATCCGGGTTGATTCCAAAACGCTGGAGGACGTTGCGAAACGAAAGCTGCGATTCATCGTCCAAGCGGGTCCGCATCCGCCGGACGTTCTTCCTCACTTCCTTCGACAGCTTTTCCTGCGCCTCGAAGAAGCGTTCCCAATCCGACTCATCCCAATCGCGGTCGAAATCAATGTCTTTGAAATATTCCTCATATGGGTTCATAACCACATCCCTCAAAACACCTATGTCGGGTACATTATACCACAGCCCCCCGCGATGCCAACCGTCAAACAGCCCTATTCGCCGAGGATTTTCAGGACGACGCGTTTGCGTCTTTGGCCGTCGAACTCGGCGTAAAAGACCTGTTCCCACGGCCCGAGATCCAGTTGACCTTTCGTGACGGGGAGGAGGGCTTGGTGGTGCATGAGGGTGCGTTTCAGATGGGCGTCGGCGTTGTCCTCGCCCGTCAAATGATGCCGGTAATCCCCCATGGGGGCCAGCTTCTCCAGCCAATCCATCACGTCTTGCTTCAAACCGCTTTCTTCATCGTTGACCCAGATGGCCGCCGTGATGTGCATGGCGGAGACCAAACAGAGTCCCTCCTGGACCCCGCTTTGGGCCACCCGCTCCGCGATGTCGCCGGTGATGTTGATCAGCTCCTTGCGCTTCTTGGTGTTGAACCAGAGATAATCCGTAAAGGTCTTCATGGCGCCTCGCCTCCAATTTCTTTGCCGTTAGAGAGGTCATAGGACAACAGCTCCGTATTGCGCTTCTCCGTGGCGGGAGTGGCCAGGGTGGTCAGCACTTTGCCGACGCCCGGCGCGTAGTAGTCCTTCTTCCAAGACGTCTCGATGCCTTCCTGCTGTTCCCGCACGACCAGGCAATCCTTGAAAGCGCCGGCCGTCACGTGAACAGAGGTCGTCCCCTCGATCGTATAGGCGTATGTTTTCCCGGCCCGCTGGACGGTCCAGCGGGTCCCTTTCTCCAAGGGGTGCTTGAGGATGACGGAAAATCCGTTTTGTTTTTCGTCGTACTCCCGCAGCTCCAGGTTCTGTTTGCGGTAGATGCGGTTGGCCGACAGCTCCTTCACGAAACGAGTCCCCGCGTAATAGCTCCGCGAGAAAAGCGCCCCGGAGGGGTGGTCGGCCCTCCGGGCCGCCGACTGTCCTCGCAGCTCGCCACGCGCCCCTGGCGCATCATGCGTCCCTTCGCTCTGCGAAGGGGCTGCGGAGAGGGCGGAGGGATCTTCTTCCGCGGGCCGGCAGGTGATCTTCACCAGGGCGTTCTTGCCGCCGGTCTCCGAATCCCCCTCTTCCCATTGGCCGTGCTCGACGAGCGGGAAATAATTGGGCGTGTTGAAAAGCTCTCTCTCCGCGCGGCGGCCGAAATCCTTCCGGTCGCCGTAGCGGTCGATGACGCTTTGCAGCAACCGGCGCGACAGCTCATGATCGGACAACGTCCGGGAAGCCAGGGTCCCCGCCGCCAACAGCGCTTCGGGAGCCAGCGCGTGTTCGGGATGGCGCTCCGCGAAACGCATATAGGCTTTCAAGGCTTGCTCATAGCGGCCTGATTTCTCTTGTTTTTCCGCCGCCATGAAATGGACCCGCGCGCAGCCGGCCAGGGACCAGCCCGCCATCAGCAAGAACAGAAGGGAACGCCGCATGTCTTATTGAGTCTCAACGACGGTGTTTGAGAAGAGGAACGCAAGCGGTCCCGGCTTCTTCCGGCGCAGGAGGAGACACGCCAGGAGCGTCCCGCCGGAGTCGATCAGCACATCCAGGATCGCCGGCGATCTCCCGGGGACAAACCCCTGATGCCATTCGTCGCTGACGGCGTAGAGGACGCAGAACCCGACGGTCAGCCAAAACACCATGGGCTTTCGGAGCGGGCTCCCCTTCGCCAGGGCCCTCCAAAAGAGGGCCGCGAGGATGGCGTATTCGGTGATGTGCGCCATCTTGCGCAGCACCAAATCCCATTGACCCAGGCCCGTGCCCAAATCGGGGATCCCTGAGAGATAGAAAATCACGCCGCACCACGCCAGCACCGGGGCCCAGATGGAAACCAGACGTTTCATGTGATTGCCTTTCATGGATTGTAACGGTTTTACCGAGGAATTTCGAGCGTGATACCGGAATAGAGGATGTCGAAATCGGGGACCTTATTCTCGTTGGCGCGCCAGATCCGCACCCAGCCCGCGCCGCGTCCATACACCTCTCGCTTCTTGGCGATGTTCCAAAGGTTGTCGCCGCGTTTCACGACGTATTCGTCGGCGCGCTCTTTGGCGGGGGCCGCCTCGGCCATGCGCGCGGCTTCAAGCGCCATATCCCGGACCCGGCCAAACTCGGGAACGTCTTTCGCCTGCCCGAGGGCCGCCTTGGCCTTATGATACAGCTGGACGGCGGCGCCTTCATCGCGGCCTTCCACGCGCGCTCTTTGGATGGCGCCCGCCGCGCGGGAAAGCGCTTCCCCCGCCAGGTTCAAGGCCTCCTCCCGCTCGCGTTCCGTCTCGCGCCGGGCCCGCTCCTCTTCCAAGCGTCTTTCCATCTCTTCTTTCTCGGCCATTTCCTCAGGCTTCTCTTCTTCAACCGGCGGAGGCCGGACGGGCACGCGCTCGCGCCCGTAAAATTGATAAAGAAAAAACGCGACCCCGGACAGGATCAAGAAACTGACGATGAGGTGAAGATTCGTAATGCGCAAGAGCGAGTCTCCCGGATGCCCGAATGATCGCTCATATTTTACAACAATTCCGCCGTTGTAATGATTTTATTGGGTCGTCAGGCGGTGGATTCGGTTGACTTTGGCTCCGGAGAGGTTGGGGTGGCCCACGTTTTTTCCCTGCACGAGGACGTGGAAACGGCCGCCGAAGGCTTCCGGGTGGACCAGTTGCTGGATTTGGGCCGCGGCGGAGGAATTCTTTTTTTCACCGACGTCTTTCTCGATGACCTCTTTGAGCACGTTTTCCGCCGAATTGATGAAGTAGGTCCCTTGGCTGGCGAAGATGAGCGGCCGCAGTTCTCCCCGGTCGCCCAGGCGGGCCAGGCGCCCGAAGTCCACCAGGGCCGTCAAGTCCCTCTGGCCGATGTCCTCAAAGGGATCGTCCATCCGCCGATGCTTCTGATAGACCTGGAGCGTTCCGTCCGAACGTGATTCGCGATAGAGATCGTAGGACGGGGCGCCGTAGTCGATGGAGAGCGCGAAGCCGCGGGCGAGGACGCGTTCCATTTCTCCGATCGTTTCTTCCAGGAGAAGGCAAACTTCCGCCTTCTGGTTTTCCGCGAGAGAAATCCCCTGCTCGGAAAAATAGCCGGCGAGGCGGGGCGTGGACGGTTCGCAAGGTCTCTCCACGAGGCGCCCCTCCTCCTCCTGCACGTGGAGTTCTTGAAGCGCGCCGCCTTTCGATTGCACGCGATGGAAGGGGAGCGCGTCGAAGAATTCGTTGGAAAACAGGCAGCCTTCCAGGCCCGACGTGTGCTCCAAGGACTTCAGGTCATCCACGATCCGGATCCGGGGGAAGCGGGACAATCGCCGTCGGGCCGACTCGCGTGTCGCAGGCCCTTTCTCCACCAGGTAATACGAAACGCCGGACGCCCGGCCTTTCTCTTCAAGGGCCAAGAGCACTTGCTCGGCCAGACAGCCGTCCCCTCCCCCCAGTTCCACAAGGGAGAAACGCCCCGAGCCCAGATGGTCCCACATCTCGCAGAACGTCTCCACGAGGAGCCGCCCGAACAGCCGGCCCACTTGCACGTTGGTGAAGAAATCCCCTTGCCGGCCCGTGCGGACGGGCCCGGACGTGTAGTAGCCGTAGCGGGGGTGATAGAGTGCCCAATTCATGTACTCGGCATAAGTGATGCCCCCCCGCCGGAGGATTTCGTTTCGGTCGTTCTGTTCTATTTCCGTCATCGGTCGTCCCTCGATAAACCAAGCTTTCCCTCCGGGGATCGTGTTGACCGGGGCGTCGAAGAGGACCGGGGGAGGGCCTCTTCGTCGAGCGAACCGCTGGTGAGCGTCCCTGGGCAATACGGTCCCCGGAGGGAAAGCGCTTCTTCCAACCCGGCGCGGATCTCCTCCCGCACGTTCTCATCCGTCTCGTTTTTCAACGCTTCATCCAGCCATCGCCGGTCGGCGTTCTCGCCGGATCGCCCCAGCGCCCAGGCGGCATGGCCGCGCACGACGGGCTCGGAATCGTGCCGCAGCCGGTCCTTGAGAAGGGAACGAAGCTCGCCGACCACGTGCTGGTTGGCGGCGGCGATGCAGGCGTTCCTCACGAGGCCGGTTCGTTTGGCGCGCAGGAGCGGCGTGGCTTGAAACCGCGCCTTGAATTGCTCCTTGGTGTCCATCGAAAGGACATCGGCCAGAGACACCCAGGGCCCCACTCCGCGTTCCGCCCGGAACTCGGGCCAAAGCGTTTCCTTGGCGCGGACGTTGAAGGGACAGACCTCCTGGCATTCGTCGCAGCCAAAAAGCCAGTTCCCCATTCGGGGACGGAGGTTCCGAGGAATCCAGCCCCTGTTCTCGATGGTGTGGTAGGCGATGCAAAGACGGGCATCCAGCTCGAAAGGCGCGTCCAAGGCTCCCGTCGGGCATTTCACCTGGCACCGGGTGCAGCCCCCGCACCCCTGCGCGGCCGGCGGGTCCGGCGGGAGGTCCAGGTTGACGAGCAACTCCGTCAAAAAAATCCAGGAGCCGATCCGCGGCGCAATCACGTTGGTGTTCTTTCCCACAAATCCGAGGCCCGCCCGCCGGGCGAAGGCTCTTTCCAGCAACGGTTCGGCGTCCAGGGCGGAGCGGACCTTGAGTTCAGGCCCCCATTTTTCCTTCAAGAGGACCTGGAATTCCTGAAGCCGCCGGACGATGACTTCATGATAGTCCTCTCCCCAGGCGTACCGCGCCACGCGCCCATGGGCCCGGGAAGGCGCATCGGGGACATCTCCTTGGAAATAGCTCACTCCCAGGGTGATGAGGCTTAAGGCCTCGGGCAAAAACGAGCGGGGATCGGCCCTGCGCTCCGGCGAGCGCGCGAGCCAGCCCATCCCGGCCGCCTCTCCTTTGCCGCACCACTCGAGAAAGAAGGATTTGTCTTTTTCAGGAATTTCCGCGGGGGTGAAAGCCGCCAGGTCGAACCCGAGGGATCGGGCCGTTTGCTTGATATGAAGAGCTTCTTCCAGCGAGAGCAATCGGGAATCCTATGTTACTGACTCAGTAATTACAACGGCGGCGGAGTTCGGCCAGCCGGTCGGGGGTGTTCGTGGCGATGGCGTTCACGCCGAGCCGGAGCATCTTTTTCATTTCATCCTCTTCATTCACAGTCCATGTGCCCACGAACCAACCCGCTCGTCGAGCTGAGCGGAGGAGCGAGGCGGTGACCAAATGCCGCCGCGGGAACACAGCGTCCGCCTTCGTCCACGCCATCCGCGCCGGAAGGTCCGGCAGGGGATCACGGAACAAGATCCCCGTCATGAGAGAAGGAGCCAGGACTTTGGCGCGCTTCACCACGCCGTGATCGAAAGAGATCACGACGACCCGATCCAGGAGCCGCTCCGCTTTCAAAGCCCTCACCAGGGCCTCGGCGATCCCGGCGTAGCGCACGGGCTCGTTTTTCACTTCGATGATCAGCCGGAGGGGCCCGGCGGGCGTCTTCTTATCGCGAATCCAATCCAACACGTCCTCGAGCCGCGGCACTCTCTGGCCTCTGAACCGTCGGTGGAACCATCCTCCGGCCTCCAGGCGTTTTATGTTCGACCAGGACGCGTCCCGGATGAGGCCCGTGCCGCTGGAGGTCCGGTCCAAGGACTCGTCGTGCATGACCACCAATCGCCGGTCCTTGGACAAATGGACATCGCATTCCAAAGCGTCCGCGCCCATCTTCCACCCCAATTCGAAGGAAGCCAATGTGTTTTCCGGGGCATACCCCATGGCGCCGCGGTGACCGACCACCCAGGAGGTTCGCTTCATTTCTCGTTCATGGTGAACCGG
>JACQPF010000108.1 GCA_016207625.1 Elusimicrobiota bacterium
CCTCCATGACGGGCCATCTGGTCTTCAGCACCCTTCACACCAACGACGCCGTCTCCACCATCTCGCGCCTGCTGGATTTGAAGGTGGAACCCTATCTCATCGCCTCCTCGCTCACCGGGGTTTTGGCGCAACGCCTGGTGCGCGCCATTTGCACCCATTGCCGCGAGGAATATCAGCCGCCGGCCGACGTCATAAAAAAAATAGAAGCCCACCTGGGGGAAGAAGTGTCCTTCCTCTTTTACCGTGGGAAAGGGTGCGAGAAATGCCAGCACACGGGGTACCGCGGACGCATCGGGGTTCATGAGTTCCTGGACATTTCCGGAGAGGTCCGCCAAGCGATCCGCCAGGGCGGCGCCTCGGAAGGGAAGATCCGGGACTTGGCCCGAAAGAGCGGCATGAAGAGCCTTCTCGACGACGCTTTGGAGAAAGTCAAGCAAGGCATCACCACCATGGAGGAGGTGGAGAGGATCCTCATCCTGATGGATGAGCCCGCGTCCGCCAAGGAGGCCCTCTGCCCGCAATGCGAAGAAACCGTCCAGGAAGACTGGAAGAAATGTCCCTATTGCGGTGCCCACCTCAAGGGGACGCCGGAGCCGCCGGCGGTTGCCGCGCCTCCCCCGGCCCCGGCTCCCTCACCCGCGCAACCGCCTTCTCAGGCCCTGAACTGGCCTTCCCATCCGCCGCTGGATCGGACCAACGCTCATCCCCTGGACTTCACGGGCTTCAAGGTCCTCGTCGTCGACGATGACCAAGAGATGCTCCGGGCCCTCGTCTTGTATCTCCTGAAGAACAAGTTCTCCGTCTCCATCGCGGCCAACGGCCAGGAGGCGATGGAGCTCGTTTCGAGGGACAAGCCCCACGTGCTGATCACCGACGTCCTCATGCCGTCCATGGACGGCTTGGAGCTGCTCCGGACGCTGAGGGCCGATGTCACGACCGCGTTCATCCCCGTGATCATCCTCTCCCAAAAGAGCGCTGTGGAGGACCGCCTGAAAGGGTTTGAAGTCGGCACGGACGATTACATTTCCAAGCCGTTTTCTCCCGATGAGATGCTGTATCGGATCCGGGCCGTTTTGAAACGTGTGTACGCTTGAGAAAACCATTGCCGAAACCTTGATCTTGATGTATGTATCAATAGACGTGGGTTTAGCTTTTCATTTCACCTGAAAGGACATCGGAACGAAGATGCCATACAGAATATTGGTGGTGGATGACTCGCGATTGACGAGGGCAGTCATCAAGAACGCCCTCGCGGAAGCCGGACACGAGGTGGTGGGCGAGGCCCAGAACGGGCGCGAAGCCGTCGACAAGTACGACATGCTTAAGCCCGACGCCGTCACCATGTACCTCGTGATGCCCGAGATGGACGGACTGGAGGCCACCCGGGAGATCGTGGCCAAAGACCCCGCGGCGCGGATCCTGGTCGTCACGTCCTTGGATCAGAAACTGCTGGAAGACGACGCCGCAAAAATCGGCGCGAAGGGCATGCTGGCCAAGCCGTTCCAACCTTCCCAATTGGTCCGGATGCTCAATGGTGTCCTGGGGGTGGCGAAATAACGCCATGCCGGAATTTGAGAAACTCACCCAAGAGCAAATCGACGACCTCAGAGAGGTCGGCAACATCGGCACCGGCAACGCCGCGTCCCGCTTGTCCGCGATGATCCACCGCCGGTGCCTTTGCAACATCCCCCAAGTCGATACGATGGGCCTGAAAGACATCGGCGGCGTCATGAACATGGGGGACTCTTTCGTCGTCGCCCTGCATGTGCGCGTGACGGGAGAGGTGCCGGCCGTCATGCTCGTCATCATGAAACGGATCTATGCACAGCTCCTGGTGAAATACATCACCAAATCCGCGCTGGACGCCACCGGGAAGGACTTCACCTTCACGGCCCAATTCGCCCTCCGGCAAGTCGGAGAGCTCATCAGCAAAGCCTTCATGGATTCCGTCAACCAATTCCTGAAAACCAAAGCGAAATACGCCGTCGCGGAAATCATTTCCGACAGCTGGTCGGCCGCCCTCCACGCCATCCTGCAGCGCGTGGAGACCAAGCGCGAGGACTCCCTCTTCATTCACACCGATTTCTTCGACCCGGAGAAAACGTTCCAAGGGAAGATCATCTACATCCTGACGAGACCCTCTTCCGACATCATCCTCGAACGGACGAAGTCCCTCGTGATCGCCGCGTAACAAAAGGAGCCCATGCGCGCCCTCGTGATTGACGACAACCCGGACTCCCGGGAAATCCTCGGCCGATATCTTCAAGACCTCGGGTTTGAAGTCTTCCGGGCCGAAAACGGCCGCAAGGCCTTGGACCTCTTGAAGGCCACCGGCCGTGTGGACGTGGCCCTGGTGGACCTGTACATGCCGGAGATGGACGGCTATCGTTTCGTCTACGCCGTCCGCGCCGAGAAAGTCTACGACGACATGCGCCTGATGATGGTGACCACCGAAACGGACATCGGCCACATCGTCAAAGCGCTCCAGATCGGCGCCAACGAATACCTCATGAAACCCTTCACGAAAGACATGGTCCATGAGAAACTGAAGATCATGGGGATTTTGCTATAATTCTTGAGTGGTCCTCCGTTTCTCTGAAAACCTCTTAGCTTACCGGCGGCGAAAAACCCGCGTCGTGCGCGTCGGCGGCGTGGCCGTGGGGGGCGACAACCCCTTGCGCCTCCAATCCATGACCACGACCCCCACCTCGGACACACAGGCCACCGTGGCCCAGGCGGTCCGCCTGGCGGAGGCCGGCTGCGAGATCGTCCGCATCACGGCGCCCACGGAGAAAGACGCGGAAAACCTCAAAAACATCCAAGACGCCCTGCGACGTCAAGGCGTTCAAGTCCCCCTGGTGGCCGACATCCATTTCCGGCCGGACGCCGCGCTCATCGCCGCCGATTACGTCGAGAAGGTGCGCATCAACCCCGGCAATTTCGCGGACGCGAAGGCCTTCAAGATCCGGGAATACACCGAGGAGGAATACCGGCGGGAGCTGGACCGCATCGAAGAGAAGTTCACCCCCCTCGTCCTCAAGCTCAAGCGGCTCATGCGGTCCCTGCGGATCGGCGTGAACCACGGCTCCCTTTCGGACCGCATCCTGAACCGCTTCGGAGATACCCCGGAAGGCATGGTGGAGTCCGCCCTGGAATTCGTGCGGATTTGCGAGTCGAACGGCTATCACGACATCATCCTTTCCATGAAAGCGTCCAACCCGAAAGTGATGATCGCCGCTTACCGGCTCCTGGCCGCCCGCATGGGACAAGAAGGCATGGACTACCCCTTCCACCTCGGCGTGACGGAAGCCGGGGAAGGGGAGGATGGGCGGATCAAGTCCGCCATCGGCATCGGCGCCCTATTGGAAGACGGCATCGGGGACACCCTCCGCGTTTCTCTCACGGAGGAACCGGAGCTGGAGATCCCCGTCGCCCGCCGCCTGGCGGCCCCCTACTCCGGCCGGACGCCGGCCGTTTACCTTCGAGACCCCGTCGTGCCGGGCCGGGAAGTGACGCACATGGAAGATTTCACACAAGTGTCTCGCCGGAAGACGCGGGAAATCCAAATGGGCCCGCTCCGGTTGGGAGCGGGCCATCCGATCCGCGTGGCGTTGGACCTTTCCGTCTACAAAAAAAACCCGTCGGAACTCCTCCTCGCTTTGCGGCAGGCCTTGAAAGCGGGCAACGACCAACGGCCGGAAATCTTGCAGTGGACCGCGGCCAACGGCTCGGACCTCCCGGCCCTTCAACACCTCCGGAGAGCTTTCCCGCGTGAGGGATCGGAGCGGCCGGGATTTCTCGTCCGCGTGGAAGGCCCCCTCTCACTCCTCAGCGAAGAGGTTTGGGAAACGGCGGACGCCGTCGCCCCTGCGGTCGGAGGCGTCGCTTGGGAAGAGGACCTCCGCCTCTTGGCAAAAAACGCCCTCTCCCGGGGGAAAACGCTTTTCCTCTCCGCCTCCGACGCTGACGATCTCTTGGAGCGGGCCCAGGTTGTCCGGTCTGTGATGCAAAACATCGTTTTGTGTCTGGAGCCTTCCGATGTCTCCCGCGCGGTCCATCAAATGCGCTATCTGGCCGCCCAGGGTTGGATCAAGGACGGCGGGTACCCGTTTCACCTGAAAGCGCCTTCCTTTAATGATCCGGAAGATCAGCTGTTGCATGGGTCTGTTTTGATCGGCTCGCTTCTATCCGACGGCGTGGGAGACAGCGTCCAAGCGGGGGCCGGGACGGACATCCAACGGGACCTGGAACTGGCCTACAACATCCTTCAAGGGACCGGAGTCCGCATCACGAAAGCGGAGTTCGTCTCATGCCCCTCCTGCGGCCGGACGCTTTTCGACCTGCAAGAAGCCACCGAACGGATCAAGTCCAAGACCGGGCATTTGAAGAACGTCAAAATCGCCATCATGGGCTGCATCGTAAACGGCACGGGGGAAATGTCCTACGCCGACTTCGGCTACGTCGGAGTCGGCCCCGGAAAGATCAACCTATACGCCGGCAAAACCTGCGTGGAGAAGGGGATCCCCGCGGACGTGGCGGACGAAAAGCTGGTGGAACTCATCAAAGAGCACGGGAAATGGGTGGATCCACTGAAGCGAATTTGATTTCACAGGAACAAGGAAATTTGATAGGTTGATGAAATGACCAATCCCTCCGGCTTTGCCGCCGTTAACAAACAGATGATTTTCCGGATCTTTTTTTTCAGCGTGTTCCTCTTCCTCATCTTCCAGTTCCTGCGGATCCTTTCCCCCTTCTTCACGCCGATCATGGCGGCGATCACGCTGGTCTTGATCTTCTTCCCCCTCCATGCCCGCATCCGAAAACAACTGAAGGACAAACAAAGCTTGGCCGCCGCGGCCAGCACGTCCGTCCTCCTGTTCATCGTCATCGTCCCCACGATCCTTTTCGTCTGGCTGCTCGTCCGGCAGGCGGCGGTGATCTATCCCTGGGCGCAAGAGCGCGTGCAAGCTTTCAAGGCGCAACCCACCGCTTCCCTGGGGAACGCCTTCCCGGCGCCTTTCGACAGGATGGGGACCGGCGCGGAACGGTTCCTCTCCTATTGGGAAATCGACCTCAACGAAATCATCCTGAAGAACCTGGACCAATTGGGGACCCGCATCTCCGCCTTCGGCACCGGCGTCGTGAAGAACGTCTTGTTCTTCCTTTTTGACTTGATGGTCCTCATCTTTTCCTTGTTTTTCCTTTTCCGGGACGGCCCGAACATCATGCACAAGATCATGGACTTGATCCCCATGGAGCAGACCCACAAAGAGCACATCCTCTTGCGGCTCTACGAGACGCTCTCGGCGGTCGTGCGCGGCGTCTTCATCACGGCGTCCATCCAAGGCCTTCTGGCGGGGCTGGGCTATACCGTGGCCGGCATCCATTTCTCCGTCCTCCTGGCCTTCGGCACCGCGTTCCTGGCCGTCATCCCGTTCCTGGGAGCCGCGGCCGTGTGGGTCCCGGTGGCCGTCTATCTCTATTTGAAAGGGATGGTGGTCAAAAGCGTCCTCCTTTTTTTATGGGGCGCGCTCGTCGTCAGCTTGGTGGACAACTTCTTGAAGCCCATCCTCATCGGCGAGAAGGCTCGGCTTCC